>NZ_JBWKQB010000011.1:45185-170101 GCF_059418545.1 Pseudomonas sp. GW821-FHT07G10
CAATGCAGCCCGTGACGCTCTGCGTCACAACGGTGTTCGGCTCTACGTAGGCGGTGAGGCAGGAACGCGGAGCGTCCCTAGAGGCATTCCCACGCGGAGCGTGGGAATGATCAGGGTGACGGGGGTTAGCGGGACATCACTTCTCGAATATCCGCCGCCAGTTCTCGTACCCGCTCTTCCTCGGTGTCCCACGAGCACATGAAGCGGGCGCCGCCTTTGCCGATGAAGGTGTAAAAGCGCCAGCTCTTGGCGGTCAGCGCCGCGACGGCCGATTCCGACAGTTGCAGGAACACGCCGTTGGCTTGCACCGGGAACATCAGTTCAACCCCTGGAATGTCGCTCACCAGCTCGCTCAGCAATTGCGCGCAGTAGTTGGCGTGGCGGGCGTGTTTGAGCCAGGCGTCGTTTTCCAGCAGGCCGACCCACGGCGCCGAGAGAAAACGCATTTTCGAAGCCAGTTGCCCGGCCTGTTTGCAGCGGTAGTCGAAGTCTTCAGCGAGTTTCTGGTTGAAGAACAGAATCGCTTCACCCACCGCCATGCCGTTTTTCGTCCCGCCGAAGCACAGCACATCAACGCCGGCTTTCCAGGTCAGGTCGGCGGGCGAGCAATTGAGGAACGCGCAAGCGTTGGAGAAGCGCGCACCGTCCATGTGCAGGTTCAGGCCCAGCTCTTTGCAGGTGGCGCTGATGGCGCGGATCTCTTCCGGTGTGTAGACGCTACCGACTTCGGTCGCCTGGGTCAGGGTCACGACGCGTGGTTTCGGGTAGTGGATGTCCTGGCGCTTGAGGGCGATTTCGCGGATCGATTCCGGGGTCAGTTTGCCGTTTTCGGTGCCTGCGATGAGCAGCTTGGAGCCGTTGGAAAAGAATTCCGGTGCGCCGCATTCGTCGGTTTCGACGTGGGCGGTTTCCGAGCAGATTACGCTGTGGTAACTCTGGCACAACGACGACAGTGCCAGCGAGTTGGCTGCGGTGCCGTTGAAGGCGAAGAACACTTCGCAGTCGGTTTCGAACAGTTTGCGGAAGTCGTCCGAAGCGCGTGCGGTCCACTCATCGTCGCCGTAGGCGCGTTGGTGGCCTTGATTGGCCTGTTCCATGGCCGCCCAGGCTTCAGGGCAGATGCCGGAATAGTTGTCGCTGGCGAATTGTTGGCTCTTATCGGTCATGGCCGGATCCTGTGGTCGATGATGGTGCGCACTTTAACCAGAATCGCAGGAAGCGCACATCTGCTGATTCTGTAGCAAAAGGCTCAAGGTAAACACCCTGTGGTGAGGGGCCGACAGTCGGTAGGTATTTACCCCCTGGCATCGCAGTCTGTTTAAGGTCATTTATCTCCATGCGCCAGCCTATGTCGTAAACGCACCTTTACGTGGCGTCCATAGGCATTTGGCCTGTCTGCGCCGGTCATACCATCGCATCCAAAGGGCACTGTCCAAGGACAGAGGCCTCACCGAGACGAATGGCGCACCGCCGCCGCTGGGAGAGACGCGATGTTCAGCAAGCAAGACCAAATCCAGGGTTATGACGATGCACTGCTGGCGGCCATGAATGCCGAGGAGCTACGTCAGGAAGATCACATCGAGCTGATCGCGTCGGAGAACTACACCAGCAAACGCGTCATGGAAGCGCAAGGCAGCGGCCTGACCAACAAATACGCTGAAGGCTATCCGGGCAAGCGCTACTACGGCGGTTGCGAGCACGTGGACAAGGTTGAAGCCCTGGCCATCGAACGCGCCAAGCAGCTGTTCGGTGCCGACTACGCCAACGTCCAGCCGCACTCTGGCAGCCAGGCCAACGCAGCGGTGTTCCTTGCCCTGTTGCAGGCCGGCGACACCGTACTGGGCATGAGCCTGGCTCACGGCGGTCACCTGACCCACGGCGCCAAGGTCAGCTTCTCCGGCAAGCTCTATAACGCTGTGCAGTACGGCATCGACACCAACACTGGCTTGATCGATTACGACGAAGTCGAGCGCATGGCGGTCGAGCACAAGCCAAAAATGATCATCGCCGGTTTCTCGGCCTACTCGAAAACCCTGGATTTCCCACGCTTCCGTCAGATCGCGGACAAAGTCGGCGCTTATCTGTTCGTCGACATGGCTCACGTCGCCGGTCTGGTCGCTGCCGGTCTGTACCCGAACCCGCTGCCGTACGCTGACGTGGTCACCACCACCACTCACAAAACCCTGCGCGGTCCACGTGGCGGTCTGATCCTGGCCCGTGCCAACGAAGAGCTGGAAAAGAAACTCAACGCTGCCGTATTCCCTGGTGGTCAGGGCGGCCCGCTGATGCACGTGATCGCCGCTAAAGCGGTGTGCTTCAAGGAAGCGCTGGAGCCTGGCTTCAAGGTTTATCAGCAACAAGTGATCGACAACGCCCAGGCCATGGCCAGCATCTTTATCAAACGCGGCTACGATGTAGTGTCCGGCGGCACCGACAATCACCTGTTCCTGGTCAGCCTGATCCGTCAGGGCCTCACCGGTAAGGAAGCTGACGCCGCTTTGGGTCGCGCTCATATCACCGTGAACAAGAACGCCGTACCGAACGATCCACAGTCGCCGTTCGTCACCTCGGGCCTGCGAATCGGCACCCCGGCGGTCACCACTCGCGGCTTCAAGGTCACTCAGTGCGTCGAGCTGGCCGGCTGGATCTGCGACATTCTCGACAACCTCGGCGATGCCGATGTCGAGGCCGATGTGGCGAAGAATGTGGCAGCCCTGTGCGCGGACTTCCCGGTTTACCGCTGAGAGCAGTTTTGGAGTAAATGACTATGCAACGCTACTCGGGCTTCGGCCTCTTCAAACACTCCCTCAGCCACCATGAAAACTGGCAGAAGATGTGGCGCACGCCGACCCCGAAAAAGGTCTATGACGTGGTCATCGTCGGCGGTGGCGGGCATGGTCTGGCGACCGCCTACTACCTGGCCAAGGAGCACGGCATCACCAACGTGGCCGTGGTCGAGAAAGGCTGGCTGGGCGGCGGTAACACCGCGCGCAACACCACCATCGTTCGCTCCAACTACCTGTGGGACGAATCGGCGCACCTGTACGAACACGCGATGAAACTCTGGGAAGGCCTGTCCCAGGACCTGAACTACAACGTGATGTTCTCCCAGCGTGGCGTTTACAACCTGTGCCACACCCTGCAGGACATCCGTGATTCCGAGCGTCGGGTCAGCGCCAACCGCCTCAACGGCGTGGACGGCGAACTGCTCGATGCCAAGCAAGTGGCGGACGAGATCCCGTACCTCGACTGCTCGAAAAACACTCGTTACCCGGTGATGGGCGCTACCGTCCAGCGTCGCGGCGGCGTGGCGCGTCACGATGCCGTGGCCTGGGGCTTTGCCCGTGCCGCCGACGCCTTGGGCGTGGACCTGATTCAACAGACCGAAGTGATCGGTTTCCGTAAGGAAAACGGTGTGTGCATCGGTGTGGAAACCAACAAGGGCTTCATCGGCGCCAAGCGCGTCGGTGTGGTCACCGCAGGTAACTCCGGGCACATGGCCAAACTCGCCGGTTTCCGTCTGCCGATCGAATCCCATCCGCTGCAAGCGCTGGTGTCCGAGCCGATCAAGCCGATTATCGACAGCGTGATCATGTCCAACGCCGTACACGGTTACATCAGCCAGTCCGACAAGGGCGACCTGGTGATCGGCGCCGGTATCGACGGCTACAACGGCTACGGCCAGCGTGGTTCGTACCCGGTGATCGAACACACCGTTCAGGCCATCGTCGAGATGTTCCCGGTGTTGTCCCGCGTACGCATGAACCGTCAGTGGGGCGGCATCGTCGACACCACTCCGGACGCTTGCCCGATCATCTCGAAAACCCCGGTTCCGAACATGTTCTTCAACTGCGGTTGGGGTACCGGTGGCTTCAAAGCGACACCTGGCTCGGGCAACGTGTTTGCCGCAAGCCTGGCCAAGGGTGAAATGCACCCGTTGGCCGCTCCATTCTCCATCGACCGTTTCCACAGCGGTGCGTTGATCGATGAACACGGCGCTGCAGCTGTCGCCCACTAACAGGAGAAATCCCTATGTTGCACATCTTCTGTCCTCACTGCGGCGAACTGCGCTCCGAAGAGGAATTCCATGCATCCGGCCAGGCGCACATCCCGCGCCCACTGGACCCGAACGCTTGCACTGACGAGCAGTGGGGCGACTACATGTTCTTCCGTGACAACCCACGCGGGTTGCACCACGAACTGTGGGATCACGTCGCCGGCTGCCGTCAGTACTTCAACGCCACCCGTGACACCGTGACCTACGAGATTCTCGAAACCTACAAGATCGGCGCCAAGCCGCAATTCACCGGTAAAGCAGACAGTCCGAAAGCGGCCGCGACGGCTCTGGGAGAGAAGGTATGAGCCAGATCAATCGTCTGTCCAACGGCGGCCGGATCGACCGCAATAAAGTCTTGAGCTTCACCTTCAACGGCCAGAGCTACAAAGGCTTCGAAGGCGACACCCTGGCCGCAGCCTTGCTGGCCAACGGTGTGGATATCATCGGTCGCAGCTTCAAATACTCCCGCCCGCGTGGCATCTTCGCCGCCGGTGCCGAAGAGCCGAACGCAGTGCTGCAGATCGGCGCCACTGAAGCCACGCAGATCCCTAACGTGCGCGCCACTCAACAGGCGCTGTACCAGGGCCTGGTCGCCAGCAGCACCAACGGCTGGCCGAGCGTCAACAACGACATGATGGGGATTCTCGGCAAGGTCGGCGGCAAGCTGATGCCGCCGGGCTTCTACTACAAAACCTTCATGTACCCGCAATCGTTCTGGATGACCTACGAGAAATACATTCGTAAGGCCGCAGGTTTAGGCCGTTCGCCGACCGAGAACGATCCGGATACCTACGACTACATGAACCAGCACTGCGACGTGCTGATCGTCGGCGCTGGCCCTGCTGGTCTGGCAGCCGCTCTGGCAGCCGCGCGCAGCGGTGCCCGGGTGATTCTGGCGGACGAACAGGAAGAGTTCGGCGGCAGCCTGCTCGACACCCGCGAAAGCCTCGACGGCAAACCAGCCGCCGAATGGATCGCCAGCGTCATTGCTGAACTGAAATCCCTGCCGGACGTGCTGCTGTTGCCGCGCGCCACGGTCAACGGCTACCACGACCATAACTTCCTGACCATTCACGAGCGCCTCACCGATCACCTCGGCGACCGTGCACCGATCGGTCAAGTGCGTCAGCGTATCCACCGGGTCCGCGCCAAGCGTGTGGTGCTGGCGACCGGCGCTCACGAGCGTCCATTGGTCTACGGCAATAATGACGTGCCGGGCAACATGCTGGCCGGCGCAGTCTCGACTTACGTCCGTCGTTATGGCGTAGCGCCAGGCAAGAAACTGGTGCTTTCCACCAACAACGATCACGCCTATCGCGTGGCGCTGGACTGGCTCGATGCCAGCCTGCAAGTGGTGGCCATCGCTGACGCACGGAGCAATCCGCGCGGTGCGCTGGTAGAAGAAGCACGGGCCAAAGGCATCCGTATTCTGACCGGCAGCGCAGTGGTCGAAGCTCGTGGCAGCAAACATGTGACCGCGGCTCGCGTTGCGGCCATCGACGTCAAGGCCCACACCGTGACCAGCCCTGGCGAATGGCTGGAGTGCGATCTGGTGGCCAGCTCCGGCGGCTACAGCCCAGTCGTTCACCTCGCTTCGCACCTGGGCGGCAAGCCGATCTGGCGTGAAGACATCCTCGGTTTCGTACCGGGCGAAGCACCGCAAAAACGCGTGTGCGTCGGTGGTGTGAATGGCGTGTACAGCCTTGGCGACACGCTGGCCGATGGTTTTGAAGGTGGCGTGCGCGCTGCCAGCGAAGCCGGGTTCAAAGTGGTCCAGGGCGTGTTGCCAAAAGCCCTGACCCGTCTGGAAGAGCCAACCCTGGCGCTGTACCAGGTGCCTCATGAAAAAGCCACTGCACGGGCGCCGAAGCAATTCGTCGACCTGCAGAACGACGTCACCGCCGCCGCCATCGAACTGGCGACCCGTGAAGGTTTCGAATCGGTCGAGCACGTCAAACGCTACACCGCACTGGGTTTCGGTACCGACCAGGGCAAACTCGGCAACGTCAACGGTCTGGCCATTGCGGCACGTTCCCTGAACGTGACCATCCCGCAAATGGGCACCACCATGTTCCGCCCGAACTACACGCCGGTGACCTTCGGTGCGGTAGCCGGTCGTCACTGTGGCCATATCTTCGAGCCAGTGCGTTACACCGCCCTGCAAGCCTGGCACGTGAAGAACGGCGCCGAGTTCGAAGACGTCGGTCAATGGAAGCGTCCTTGGTACTTCCCGAAAAACGGCGAAGACCTGCACGCCGCCGTCAAACGCGAATGTAAAGCCGTGCGCGACAGCGTCGGCCTGCTCGATGCGTCGACACTGGGCAAAATCGATATCCAGGGCCCGGATGCGCGGGAGTTCCTCAACCGCGTTTACACCAACGCCTGGACCAAGCTCGATGTGGGCAAGGCCCGTTATGGCCTGATGTGTAAAGAAGACGGCATGGTGTTCGACGACGGCGTTACGGCTTGTCTGGCGGACAACCACTTCCTGATGACCACCACCACCGGCGGCGCTGCTCGTGTGCTGCAATGGCTGGAAATCTACCAACAGACCGAATGGCCAGAGCTCAAGGTGTACTTCACCTCGGTCACCGACCACTGGGCGACGATGACCCTGTCCGGGCCGAACAGCCGCAAGCTGCTCAGCGAAGTCACCGACATCGATCTGGACCGGGACGGCTTCCCGTTCATGACCTGGAAAGAAGGCCTGGTAGGCGGTGTACCGGCGCGGGTGTTCCGTATTTCGTTCACCGGTGAGCTGTCCTACGAGGTTAACGTGCAGGCCGACTACGCCATGGGCGTACTGGAAAAAATCGTCGAGGCCGGCAAAAAGTACAACCTGACCCCGTACGGCACCGAAACCATGCACGTACTGCGGGCCGAGAAGGGCTTCATCATCGTCGGTCAGGATACCGACAGCTCGATGACCCCGGACGACCTGAACATGGGCTGGTGTGTTGGCCGCACCAAACCGTTCTCCTGGATCGGCTGGCGCGGCATGAACCGGGAAGACTGCGTGCGTGATCAACGCAAACAGTTGGTTGGTCTGAAGCCGATCGACCCGACCAAATGGCTGCCGGAAGGTGCGCAATTGGTGTTCAACACCAAGCAAGCGATTCCGATGAGCATGGTCGGTCACGTGACCTCCAGCTATGCCCACAACTCCCTGGGCTACTCGTTTGCCCTGGCTGTGGTCAAAGGCGGCCTCAAGCGTCTGGGCGAGCGAGTCTTCGCACCTCTGGCCGACGGCAGCGTGATCGAAGCGGAAATCGTTTCTTCGGTGTTCTTCGATCCGAAAGGCGATCGCCAGAACGTTTAAATGGCCTCGGGTCCTGTGGGCGCGCCGTGAAACCGCGTCGTCTGCATCGCGAGCAAGCTCGCTCCCACAGGATTGAAGTCGCCAGAAAAATTTGTGCCAGGCATCAGTCCACTGTGGGAGCGAGCTTGCTCGCGATGGCGATAGAGCAGCCACCACAAGGGCCGGAACCAACAGAATTCAGAACAGGTGCTTTATGACCGCAGCCAATGTTTACCAACAACGCCCAACCTCCGGGGCCAAGGCCGAGTCGTCGTTGCATCATGCCGACCTCGCCAGCCTGGTGGGCAAGGGCCGCAAGAACGCCGGCGTGACCGTGCGCGAGAAAAAACTCCTCGGCCATCTGACCATTCGTGGCGACGGCCATGATCCAGCGTTCGCCGCTGGCGTGCACAAGGCCCTGGGCCTGGAATTGCCAGTGGCCCTGACCGTCGTCGCCAAAGGCGAAACCAGTCTGCAATGGATGGGGCCGGACGAATGGCTGCTGATCGTGCCGAGCGGTGAAGAGTTCGCTGCCGAGAAAAAACTGCGTGAAGCGCTGGGTGCTCTGCACATCTCCATCGTCAACGTCAGCGGCGGCCAACAGATTCTCGAACTCAGTGGCCCGAAAGTCCGCGAAGTGCTGATGAAATCCACCAGCTACGACGTGCACCCCAACAACTTCCCGGTGGGTAAAGCCGTCGGCACCGTGTTTGCCAAGTCGCAACTGGTGATCCGCCACACCGCCGAAGACACCTGGGAACTGCTGATCCGCCGCAGCTTCTCCGATTACTGGTGGCTGTGGTTGCAGGATGCAGCTGCGGAATACGGCCTTAGCGTTCAGGCCTGATACGGATGATCGTTCCCACGCTCCACGTGGGAATGCATCCCGTGACGCTCTGCGTCACAAAAACGGACGCAGAGCGTCCATGGCGGCGTTCCCACGCGGAGCGTGGGAACGATCAGTTCGCTACAGGAGTCACCGCACTATGAGCCGCGCCCCAGACACATGGATTTTGACCGCCGATTGCCCCAGCGTCCTGGGCACGGTGGATGCGGTGACCCGTTTTCTGTTCGAACAGGGTTGCTACGTCACCGAGCACCACTCCTTCGATGATCGGCTTTCCGGCCGCTTCTTCATTCGTGTGGAATTCCGTCAGCCCGACGACTTCGACGAACAGGCGTTCCGCGCGGGTCTGGCCGAGCGGACCGACGCTTTCGGGATGATTTTCGAACTGACACCGCCGCACCACCGGCCAAAAGTAGTGATCATGGTTTCCAAGGCCGATCACTGCCTCAACGACTTGCTCTACCGCCAACGCATCGGCCAGTTGTCCATGGACGTGGCCGCGGTGGTTTCCAATCACCCGGACCTCAAGCCCCTGGCCGACTGGCATGGAATTCCCTACTACCACTTCCCGCTGGACCCGAACGACAAGCCGGCGCAAGAGCGTCAGGTGTGGCAAGTCATCGAAGAGTCTGGTGCCGAACTGGTGATCCTTGCTCGCTACATGCAAGTGCTGTCGCCGGAGCTGTGCCGCAAACTCGATGGCAAGGCGATCAATATTCATCACTCCTTGCTGCCGGGTTTCAAAGGCGCCAAGCCGTATCACCAGGCGTACAACAAAGGCGTGAAACTGGTCGGCGCGACTGCGCACTACATCAACAACGACCTGGACGAAGGCCCGATCATCGCCCAGGGTGTGGAAGCGGTGGACCACAGCCACTATCCCGAAGACCTGATCGCCAAGGGGCGTGACATCGAAGGGCTGACGTTGGCGCGGGCGGTTGGGTATCACATAGAAAGACGCGTATTTCTAAACGCCAATAGAACCGTCGTTCTTTAGATTTTGGGGGCCGCTTCGCGACCCATCGCGGGCAAGCCTCGCTCCTGCGACGAGCGCGTACGCCTGTAGGAGCGAGGCTTGCCCGCGAGGCGTCCTTTCAAACAATACAGAAACACACAGGCAATAAACCCGAGCAATCAACGCGCTGCCTCCCATTGGCGACGCGAGCGCTACATAAAAACAACAGCGAGGTGAAAGCATGTCTGGTAATCGTGGTGTGGTGTATCTGGGCAATGGCAAGGTCGAAGTACAAAAAATCGACTATCCCAAAATGCAGGACCCGCGCGGCAGGAAGATCGAACACGGTGTCATCCTGCGTGTGGTGTCTACCAATATCTGTGGTTCGGACCAGCACATGGTGCGTGGCCGTACCACGGCCCAGACCGGTCTGGTTCTGGGCCACGAGATCACCGGTGAAGTGATCGAGAAAGGCAGTGATGTCGAGAACCTGAAGATCGGCGACCTGGTGTCGGTGCCGTTCAACGTCGCCTGTGGCCGTTGCCGTTCCTGCAAAGAGATGCACACTGGTGTTTGCCTGAGCGTTAACCCGGCGCGTCCCGGCGGTGCCTATGGCTATGTCGACATGGGTGACTGGACTGGCGGCCAGGCCGAATACGCGATGGTGCCGTATGCCGACTTCAACCTGCTGAAACTGCCGGATCGCGACCGGGCCATGGAAAAAATCCGTGACCTGACCTGCCTCTCCGACATTCTGCCCACCGGTTACCACGGCGCAGTGACCGCTGGTGTTGGCCCGGGTAGCACGGTGTACATCGCCGGTGCCGGTCCGGTCGGTCTGGCCGCTGCCGCTTCTGCTCGCCTGTTAGGCGCGGCAGTGGTGATCATCGGTGACGTCAATCCGATCCGCCTGGCCCACGCCAAGGCCCAGGGTTTTGAAATCGCCGACCTGTCCCAGGACACCCCGCTGCACGAGCAGATCGCTGCACTGTTGGGCGAACCGGAAGTGGACTGCGCCGTCGATGCGGTCGGTTTCGAAGCCCGTGGTCACGGCCATGCCGGCGTGAAACACGAAGCACCGGCCACCGTGCTCAACTCGTTGATGGGCGTGGTTCGTGTTGCTGGCAAAATCGGCATCCCTGGCCTCTACGTCACCGAAGATCCGGGTGCAGTCGACGCCGCCGCGAAAATGGGCAGCCTGAGCATTCGCTTCGGTCTGGGCTGGGCCAAATCCCACAGCTTCCACACCGGCCAGACCCCGGTCATGAAGTACAACCGCCAACTGATGCAAGCCATCATGTGGGACCGCATCAAAATCGCCGACATCGTGGGTGTTGAAGTCATCAGCCTTGATGACGCGCCACGTGGTTACGGCGAGTTCGATGCCGGTGTGCCGAAGAAATTTGTGATCGATCCGCATAAGTTGTTTAGTGCGGCGTAAGAGCGTCTGGAGTGCAAGGAGGGCGACGTGATGTCGCCCTTTTTTCTTACAGCATCTGGCGGGTAATGATGAGAACGCTCAATTTGACCCCTTGAAAAGTTAATTCCTCCAGAATCAGCTTTAAGGTGATGCTCGGCGTAACGCCGCTCCGGACTTTTGGAGGGCATGGTCTTGCGCACCACTCAAAAGAGTACCCCCAACTCCATTGAAGGCGATGCCGACCAAGTCGCCAGGTCGTCGGTCTTGAGCATATTTTGCTGCCCACATAGCCGCTGCTTCAACATGGGCACCGGTATTACTAAGGTTTCCGGAAGTTACTTCCTGAACGAGCTGTTCATACTTCATGGCATGCTCCATGGGAAGGGTGTTATCCCCATGGCTGGCTAAATTCGTGTTGACTGCCCCAAGCCTTTTAACGAAAGGTTGAGGGTCAGTTACTTTACTAACCACGTCGTGTATATGTTGCCTTGGTGGTGACATTGATTCGTGTGTCGTTGTCGAGTTTCTTCGAAGTGATTGCTTGATAGTCGTCCAAATGCCATTGATAAAACTCGACTCGCTTCCCTCTACAGCGCTGTAGGTCGAATTATGAGTAGTGACTTCAGTTGTAATTATCTTCTTGTTCGCCGGGAGCTTGAAGTCATCCAGGAGGCCAAAAAGCTTCGAAAATAGTGATGGGACGTGCCCCGTTGGATCGTTCCGATTAATCGGATCCCCCACGCAATACGCATACGCGTTCAACCCACCTTTCCCAAACGGACTCCAACTGTCCGGGCTGTTGAACCGCATCAACACCGGGTTAAACGCTCGATAGCCATTGCCCAATACATAGTGCCCGGTCACCGGGTCCGGTCGTTCGCCGCTGAAGCCGAGCAGGCTGAGCAAACCGTTTTCCGGAGCGCGATGGCCGTAGGGTGTGTAGGCAGAGGGATGAGGCTGCGTCGCGTCGAGTGCGTTCAATACCGAGCGTTGTTGATCGGTGGCGAGCAGGGTGGTTTCGACGGCGCTGCCCTGGCGCTGTTGATGCGCCAGCAGCTGATCGCCTTGCTGAAAGATCGAGCGCTGCACCGAGCCTTGAATCTCGGTGACCAGACGGGTTTTCAGGTAGAAGCGTTGGGTGCTCGCCTGCGCCGATGGTGAGCAAGCGGCCAGGCGATCAAGTGGGTCGTAATGGTAGCGGCAGAGCAGGGTTTCGCGAATGGAATACATAGGCATCGCTTTCTGAAAGAACCTTAGGTTGGGAGTCTCAGAATCAGGCAGATGCCCTGGGTTGCCTAGCTAGTAAAAGTGGTAGGTCAGGCCGCCCGCACCAACCGCCCACACCGGTCGGCCTGATCGTTAGCGCTGCGCGAGCCGGCGGGTCCCATGGCTACGTCGACTTGGGCGACGGGGTCGACGTTGTATGCTTCGAAGCCCGTGCTCACGGCCATGACGTACAACTGCCAACGGATGCAAGCCATCATGTGGGACCGCATCAAAATCGCCGACATTGTGGGTGTTGAAGTCATCAGCCTTGATGACGCGCCACGTGGGTACGGCGAGTTCGATGCTGGTGTGCCGAAGAAGTTTGTGATTGATCCGGATGAAATGTTTACCAGCGTGAAAAAACACGCTGCAACTATCTCCGTCTTCTTATAAACTCCCTGAGGAGCGCTCTGTTATGGGCGACTTGTTCGCGGGATATTGGAGTGTCGAATATATCGCTACTCTGGCTCGCCAGTCTGCCACTCCTATAGGGGACTGGTAAATCCATAGCTTCCCAATAAGTGGGAGCGGGGCCTTCCTTCGGTTCCTTCCACTTATGCCGTTTTATTTTGATTGGTATCCCGTTCGTATCGTAACCAGGTGGTGACGTGCGATAAGTGGGGGGAGCGCCGTGTTGAAGTGGAGGCCTAAGGCCAGTGAAATTCCCGGAAGAATAAGCGGGAGGTTCAGAAGGAAGGTTAGTAAATGTTCTCGAAGAGGGCGCGCTGCCCAAGGGCGGTGTGACTGGCGAAGCTGAGTTTCCCATCGGGGTAACCATACGCGCTGCGTTTGTGGTGGCCATCATGTCTTGGGATGCAGTGGCCGCTCCTCGGAATCGTGGTGTTCTGAGCCCTAAAATGTTTAATAGACCTTTAAACAAATTAGGGAAATGCCCGGTGGGGTCACTTCTATTAACCGGATCCCCTACGCAGTACGCATACGCATTCAACCCACCCTCCCCAAACGGACTCCAACTGTCCGGGCTGTTAAACCGCATCAACACCGGGTTAAACGCCCGATAGCCATTACCCAACACATAATGCCCGGTCACCGGGTCCGGGCGCTCGCCGTTGAAGCCGAGCAGGCTGAGCAAGCCGTTTTCCGGGGTGCGATGGCCATAAGGTGTGTAGGCGATGGGATGGGGCTGTTTCGCGTCGAGCGCGTGCAACACCGAGCGTTGTTGATCAGTGGCGAGCAAGGTGGTTTCCACGGCGCTGCCCCGGCGCTGTAGTTGCGCCAGCAGTTGATCCTCCTGCTGAAAGATCGAACGCTGCACCGAGCCCTGAATCTCGGTGGCCAGACGGCTTTTCAGGTAGAAACGCTGTGCACTCGCCTGCGCCGATGGCGTGCAGTCGGCGAGGCGATCCAGTGGGTCGTAGTGGTAGCGGCACAGCAGGGGTTCGCGGTTCGTCGGCATGGGGGTGACTCCCTGAAAGGCTCGTCGATTCTGGCTATTACTCTCCCCGAATTGGCCAAGGCTGCCTACTAGCAGAACTGCTAGAGTCGGGGACGCTGATCGGTTTTTGTGTAGCCTTTCTCATAACCCCAAGCTTTCTTAATACATACTTCACCCACGCCCAAATATGCCCTGTCGGATTGCTCCGATTCACCGGATCCCCAGCGCAATACACATACGCATTCAATCCACCCTCCCCAAACGGACTCAAACTGTCCGGGCTGTTAAACCGCATCAACACCGGGTTAAACGCCCGATAGCCATTGCCCAACACATAGTGCTCGGTCACCGGGTCCGGGCGTTCGCCGTTGAAGCCCAGCAGGCCGTTTTCCGGGGCGCTATGGCCGTAGGGTGTGTAGGCGAGGGGATGTGGCTGCGTCGCGTCGAGTGCGTTCAATATGGAGCGCTGGTGATCGGTGGCGAGCAAGGTGGTTTCGACGGCGCTGCCCTGGCGCTGTTGTTGCGCCAGCAGTTGATCTTCCTGCTGAAAAATCGAGCGCTGCACCGAGCCCTGAATCTCTGTGGCCAGACGGGTTTTCAGATAGAAGCGCTGGGTGCTGGCCTGCGCCGATGGCGTGCAAGCGGCGAGGCGATCCAGTGGGTCGTAGTGGTAGCGGCAGAGCAGGGTTTCGCGGTTCGTCGGCATGGGATGAATTCCCTGAGAGGTGCGTCGATTCAGGTTATTACTCTCCCTGAATTGGCCAACGCTGCCTACTAGCAGAACTGCTAGGGGCGGGCTGTAGAGAGGCCGAAATCATCAACCATCGACGATGGGCCGCGAGGTTAAATCGAGGTTTGAGGTGAGTGCTTTAAATAAGTCTGTTTTTTGTCACCGCTTCTGGGAACACTATAACTTCGACCTTCACTGGATAAGTGAATTTGCCTTTGACTTTCTTTTTTGCTTCTTTGGGGGTGTCTGCGTCCACTGATCCATATTGGTTACTGTGAGTGCCATTAACCGCGCGGGCGGTGTAGATGTAAGTAATCATTTAAGTTCCTTTTATTAGTTAGACAGTGATGTGCAAGGTATCCGTCTGTAGGGGTGAAACCCTGTTGATAAAGTTTTAAGTCCTGGATGATGTTTCGTCTACTGTCAGAAATTACAGGTCGCATCGACGAGTCTGGTGTTTCGGACGGGCGGTTGACTGTCTCAGAAGCGGGTTGATCGCTCCCACGCGCCGCAAAGGAATGCCTCACTGGACACTCTGCGTCCGCTCTTGGATGTGACGCACAGCGTCACGGGCTGCATTCCCACGCGGGAGCGTGGGAACGATCGGCGTGAGTTTTTTATGCCGAAGCTTGCGCCTGCAATCGCCGTCCGATCACGTCCATCAAGTCGCAGCCGTCGCGCAGGGGGATGGCGAGGACTCGGGCGAAGTCATGGAGGACCAGCGCGTCGCTGCTGATTTCTTCGCGCAGGGCAAGGTTTTCCAGTAACTGGGTCACGGCGCGGATGCGGTAGGCGGCCGTGTCGTGGAGCACGTCGAGGGGTGCCTGGGTGTCGATGAGCAGGGAGTGGAAGTCGTTGTCGATGCCGGTGATGGGCATGTATCGGTTCATGGGTAAAACTCCGCAGTTCGGTTAGAGCCACCACTCAATCGTCGCCAAACGAAAGGGTGGCAGCTGTACGCGGGTTGGCGAACCGGGAACATACGGAAAAACCGGCAGACCCGAAGGTCTCCCACGCACAGCTGCCATAACGCAACCTTGCGGGTGCAAAAGATCCTGCCAAAGAAGCAGTAAGCTTTTGACCGTTTATTCCTCGGGTCGCCAAACCCGGTCGCCATGTGGGCGACGGGCGGACTATAAGCTTCATGCTTCGGGCGGTGCAAGGCGCGCGCGTGAGGGGATTTCCGAGAAAGGTGTAAGACCTGAGCTGCCTGATCGTGCCTGATCGTTCCCACGCTCCGCGTGGGAATGCCTCACTGGACGCTCCGCGTCCGCTCTTGGATGTGACGCAGAGCGTCACGGGCTGCATTCCCACGCGGGAGCGTGGGAACGATCAACACGATCACTGCAACCTACAACGCCGCCAACGGCCCCTGATACAACACTGGCCCGGTCGGTTGTCCGGTCGGCGAGCCGCCTTGGGGTTCAAGGCTGACGGCCAACGCAATCGGTGTGCCGAGCAGGATTTGCTGCTCTTCGCTCAGGTTGATCCGGCCTTTGCCGTCAGCCGGTAGCAGGCCAAGGGAGATGGGTTTGCCATCAGCCGGAATGGCCCACAATTCCAGGCTGCGCCCAGGCGTTACGGCGGCGAGGGTCAGCGGCTCGACTTGCAGGTAGTCGTCATGGGCCTTGATCCGCAGCGCAGGTTGTTCGGTAGCACTGAGCAGTGTCGCGCTGTAACGGGCGTCGTCGCGGGTGTAGAGAATGCCCAGGGTCACGGCCACCAGCAGCGAGCACACCGCAGCCGTGACGCGTAGCCAATTCCAGAACGGGCGTTTCTCGGGCACATGTAATCGCTGCGGTTCGATGCGCGCGGTGATGGCCCGCCATACACGATCCGGCACCGGCTCTTCGACCAGCGGCTCGTTCAGGCTGACGAGGGTTTCCTGCCACCGGGCCAGTTCAGCGCGCAGCGCGGCATCCTCGCGCAGCAGTTGTTCGAAACGCCGGCGGGCCGCAGCGGGCATCAAGCCAATGGCGTAGTCGGCGGCCAGCGCGCGGCGCAGGCGGGGGGTCAGGTCGTTCATGCTTCAAGGCACCTGCGCAGGCGCTCCATACCGCGGCGAATCCAGGACTTGACCGAGCCCAATGGCGCGGCCAACTGTTCGGCCAGCTCAGAGCACGACAAGCCCTGAAAGTAGGCGACGGTGATCGATTGACGCTGCATGCCTTCGAGGTTCTCCAGGCAGCGGTTCAAGGCTCTGACGTCGCGCGCATTGCTCAACAGTTCCTGGGCAGTAGGGGCGTCGTCGACCAGCGATTGCTCCGCGAATTTGCTCAGAGCCCGGTCACGATGCCTGCGCAACTGGTCGATGGCCTGATTGCGGGTGATGTTGATCATCCAGGTCAGTGGCGCCGACAGGTGCGCCTGGTAGCGTGACGCGTTGTTCCAGATCCGCACGAAGCTCTCTTGCAGCACATCTTCAGCCAGATCGCGATGTCCCATGAAACGCAACGCCACGCCGTGCAAACGCGGGGCAACGCGGCGGTAGAGGGTTTCAAACGCGCCTCGATCGCCCAGTGAACACTGAGCCAGAAGCTGTTTGAGCTGATCGGCGTCGTCGGTGGAAATGACGGTTCTCCAGGTTGACGATATAGAGGCGGTTGGCTGCGCGCTGTGCCGGTTGCAGGCAGAGGTTAGTTCACGGCGCGCCGTTGTTCCATTCACGGGCAGGTCCCTCAAAGCAAACGCCGGCCCTGATGCGCAGGGCCGGCATCAATGCTCAGCTTTTAGGCAGCAGCACTTTGTCGATGACCTGGATCACGCCGTTGGACTGGTTAACGTCATAGGTGGTGATGTCGGCGGTGACGCCTTTCTCATCCTTGAGCACGATGTTGTGCGGGCCGTTCATCATGATCCAAAGCTTGCCACCGCTGACGGTGGTCAGTTCAGCCTTGCCGCCACCGGCCTTGATGCGTTTGGTCAGCTCCGTCATGTCGAGCTTACCGGCGACCACGTGGTAGGTAAGGATATGGGTGAGGGTGGCTTTATTTTCCGGTTTGAGCAGGGTGTCGACGGTGCCGGCGGGCAGGGCGGCGAACGCCGAGTTGACCGGTGCGAACACGGTAAACGGACCTTTGCCTTTGAGCGTGTCGACCAGCCCGGCGGCTTTCACGGCGGTGACCAGGGTGGTGTGGTCGGCTGAGTTGACGGCGTTATCAATGATGTCTTTGCTCGGCATCATGCTTTGGCCACCGACCATCACGCTGTCGTGGCTCATGTCGGCTGCTTGTGCGGTGCTCAGGGCCAAACTGCTGGAAAGGGCCAGGGTCAGCAGGCTGGCGATCAGCGGGGTTTTAATCGAAGTGCGTTTCATGGTGATGATCCTTATTAGGAGAATCGGCCAGGAATGTCTGTCCGTGCTTGATATACGCAGGCGGGCGAACACTGGATGCGGTGCGCGGAAAATTTATTTCGGCTGGACTCCACAAGGCTTGCCGAACGGCTGGCGCAACGCAGCAGACGCGGGGAACAATCCTGGTCCTTGCCAGTCCAACGGACTGTTTTGCGCCACCCGTTGGGTGGCATTCATGGCCCAAGAGGTTGTTTCGATGAAGATTTCACGCGGTATTGCACTGGCTTCGCTCATGACCCTGGCGGCAAGCCCGGTTTTCGCCGCTTTCAACCTGAGCGATGTGGCCAACGCAGTCTCCGGTGCGCAAGGCAATCAGAGCGGCGACGCAGCGGTCGCGGCAATACCGCAAGCGGCCGGTTTGCTCGACACGCTCGGTTCGCAGCTCAATATCACTCCGGAACAGGCGATCGGCGGTACCGGCGCGATGCTCGGGCTGGCGAGAAATCAGCTGAGCAGCAGTGATTATTCGCTGCTGGGCAAAAGCGTGCCGGGCCTGGATCAGCTCACGGGTAACGGTGCATTGGGCGGCTTGGGTGGTTTGAGCACAATGCTCGGCGGCCAGTCTGGCCAATCACCATTGCTGGACGGCCTGCTGGGCAATGTCAAAGACACCAACGACCTGAACAATGCCTTCGGCGCCTTGGGCATGGACAGCGGAATGGTCGGCCTGTTTGCCCCGGTGATTTTGCAATTCCTCGGTCAGCAGGGCGTTGGCGGTTCGCTGCTGCAAAGCCTGGGCGGGATCTGGGGCGCCGGTAGCTGATTCAACGACGCTCGGCGCGCAAGGCGTCGATGCGCTGGTCCTTCTCGGTCCAGAGCTGGTTGACCCAGTTCTGGACGGTCTGGCGAAACACCGGATCGTTTTCGTAATCACCCTGCCACAACGCCGGGTCCAGCTCTCGGGTCTGGATGTCGATGATCACCTTGGGCACATCACCGCTGATCAAACTCCAGAAGCCCGGGATCTTTTCCTGCGGGTAAACCACAGTAACATCCAAAACCGCATCCAGTTGTTCGCCCATGGCCGCCAGCACGAAGGCCACGCCGCCGGCCTTGGGGTTGAGCAAATGGGCGAACGGTGAATGTTGCTGCGCCCGTTTGGTCGGGGTGAAACGGGTCCCTTCCAGGTAGTTGACCACGGTCACCGGCTGACGCTTGAACAGCTCGCAGGCGACTTTGGTGATCTCCAGATCCTTGCCGTGCAGCTCCGGGTGTCTGGCCAGAAACGCCTTGGAGTAGCGCTTCATGAACGGGTAGTCGAGCGCCCACCAGGCGAGTCCGAGAAACGGCACCCAGATCAATTCTTTCTTGAGGAAGAATTTGAAGAACGGCGTGCGTCGGTTGAGGGTCTGGATCAGTGCCGGGATGTCGACCCAGGACTGGTGGTTGCTGATCACCAGGTAGGAGGTGTCCTGCCGCAGACCTTCACCGCCGCGAATGTCCCATTGGGTGGGGATGCACCGGGCGAAGATCAGCTTGTCGATTTCGGCCCAGGTTTCGGCGATCCACATCACCGCCCAGGAGGCGTAATCGCGCAGGCGGCCGGGCAGGATCAGTTTGAACAGGGCAAACACCATCAGCGGTCCGAACAGGGCCAGGGTGTTGAGCAACAGCAGCAGGGTAACGAAACTGCCGGTGAGCAGGCGGCGCATAAATAACTCTTGAGATCATCAGGGCGCGCCATGATAAGCAGCTTGGGGTCAGAGGCCAAATGCTGACGCACTGACGAATGTTTCACCTTTGGTTGGGTAGGGTGGTTTTCGAATTGCAACGCCGATCCCTTGGATGATCGTTCCCACGCGCCGCAAAGGAATGCCTCGCTGGACGCTCTGCGTCCGCTCTTGTGACGCAGAGCGTCACGGGCTGCGTTACCACGCAGAGCGTGGGAACGATCTAACTTACTGTGCTTTTTGCGGTCTAGAATTCGACGTCATCGCCCCATTCCCCCAAGGAACCCTCCCACCGTGAAATCCGTTCTTGTTCTGTTGTCCCTCCTGGCCCTGCCGGTCATGGCCGCCGAGCCGACCCTTTACGGGCGCTACGAATACATCAAGCTGCCGGAGCTCGGTGAGACCCTTCAAGCCAAAATGGACACCGGGGCCCTGACCGCATCGCTGTCGGCCAAGGACATCGAGACTTTTACCCGTGATGGCGAAAACTGGGTGCGTTTCCGCCTGGCGACCAAGGGCGCAAGCAGCAAGGTCTATGAGCACAAGATCGCGCGGATCAGCAAAATCAAAAACCGCGCCGATGAAGAAGACGACGGCGTGAGCGAAGTCAGCAGGCGCCCGGTCGTCGATCTGGAACTGTGCCTGGGCAACGTCAAACGCACCGTCGAGGTCAACCTGACTGACCGCAGCAGCTTCAACTACCCGCTACTGATCGGCGCCAAGGCGTTGCGTGGGTTCGGCGCGGCAGTGAACCCGGCGCGGCGCTTTACGGCGGATAAGCCCGATTGCTGATTCGGCTTTACCGCTGGGCCTGATTCATGAGTAGTTTTTGATCGCACCCACGCTGGTGCGTGGGGACGATCAGTACTGAGTTCAAACCGGCGGCTGAGTTTCGATCATCGACGGTCGCTGACTGACTTCGGCATACCAGGCACTGAGTTTCGGATTGGCTGCGCGCCAGTTCAGGTCCGGGTGGCGGAAGTCCAGGTAACCGAGGGCGCAGGCGACACTGATGGCGGCGACGTCGAAATGGCAGGTGAGTTCGGCGATGGCGTCTTGCTCAAGAACGGCCAGGGCGCGGCGGATTTTGTCGCGTTGGGCTTCGAGCCACTCGTCCCAGTGTTTTTCCGGGGCGCGCAGGGCGACTTCATAGCGCACCAGCACCGAGGCATCCATGATTCCATCGGCCATCGAGGCCAGGGTCAGGCGCCGCCAACGGGCCGAGCCATCACGGGGGATCAGTGGATTGCCGACGTGTTGATGGTCGAGGTAATCGAGAATCACCCGGCTGTCGTGCAGCACGTTGCCGTCGGCCAGGCGCAGGGCCGGGATTTTGCCCAGCGGGTTGTCCTGATTGAGGGCAGCGTCCGGGCTGACCGGGCTGAGTTGGCTGTTTTGCAGCGCCACACGGTTCAGTTGACCGGTTTCGTGGAGCAGCACCATTACTTTGCGAACGTAGGGCGAGGCAGGGTTGTGGAACAAGGTCATGCTGGGGGTGAACATGGCTTTCCTCGGCGGTGATCAGGGAACAGGGGTTTAGCCTAGTAAGTTCCGGGGCTGCTGGCGAGGGTTCTGTGTCGCTGGTGGAATCGCTTCGCGGGCAAGCCTCGCTCCTGCACCTTCATCCTGGGGGTGACCACCTCCCCGTAGGGGCCGGCGATTATTTGTTAAAACGAATGCGCTTGCTGCCGGCGTTTCCACTGGCTCAGGCGCTGTTGCAGATTCAGCGGGCTATGAATCTGCTGCTGCCGGGCACGGCTGAACAGGATCAACGCCAGTTCGGCGGTGGCCAGGGCGTCGGCGCTGGCGTGGTGGCGTTCGCCGACCTGCAATTTGAAATGCTTGAGCCAGTCATCCAGTCCGGCTTCGCGGATGTGCACCTGGGGACAGAGCAGCGGCGCCATGTCCGCGATGTCCAGAAATGGATGCTGCAAGCGATAACCCAGGCTGTCCTTCAAGGCTCGCCCGAGCATGTGCTGATCGAACGGCGCATGGAAGGCCAGCAACGGGCTGTCGCCGACGAACTCCATGAAGTCCAGCAAGGCTTCGACCGGATCGCTCCCGGCGGCGATGGCGCTGGGACCCAGACCGTGGATCAGCACACTGGGGCTGAGTTTGTGCTCAGGGCGCTGCAGGGTTCGCTCGAATTGCTGGCTGAAATCGATAGCGCCGTCCTCAATCACCACCGCGCCGATGGACAGCACCAGATCCTTGTTCAGGTTCAGCCCGGTGGTTTCCAGATCGAGCACCACCCAACGCTGCTCGCGCAGGCTGCATTCGCCCGGCTCCGGGGGGACCGCCAAGCGCTCCAGTCGCAGTTTCTGCTCGGCGGTCAGTGTCGGGCTGTTGAGACGCAGCCAGGAGAACAGGTTCATAGCTGATACCTATGCATCAGGCTGCTTTGCAGACGTTGGGCCTGGCGCAATGACTCACGCAGGATTCGCCGATCCAGGTGATTGAGGCTGTCGGGATCGACCCGGTTGGAGTAGGGCAGGTTTTCGCGCGATTGCAGCTGATGTTGCTGCATGCGGGTTTGCTGGATGAAGTGGTAGGCCTCCTCATAGGCAGCACCGTCCAGCCGTTCGATAACCTCCTTGGCTACCAGTTGGCGCAAGCGTTCCAGGGTGTTGTTGGCTTCAATGCCGTTGGCCAGAGCCAACAGTCGTGCGCCGTCGACGAAGGGGGTCAGCCCCTGAACTTTCAGATCCAGTGTGGCTTTTTCGTTGCCTTTGCGGGCCAGGACGAACTCGCGCAAACGCCCCACGGGCGGGCGATGGCGCAAGGCGTTTTGCGCCATCATGCGCTGGAACAGAGGGTTGTCGGCAACCTGCAGGAGAATGTTACGGCGCAATTGCTCACAGCCCTGCTCATCACCCCAGACCACCCGCAAGTCGAAATAGATGCTCGAGCCCAGCAGGTTCTCCGGAGTCGCTTCACGGATAAACGCCGCAAAACGCCGGGCCCACTCGGCACGAGACAAACACAGCTCGGGGTTGCCGGCCATGATGTTGCCCTTGCACCGCGTGAAACCGCACAGCGCCAGGCTCTGATTGATCTGCTGCGCCAGTGGCAGCAACTTGCTACGGATCTCGGCGGCGTGTGCGGCGTCTTTCGCTTCGAAGAGAATGCCGTTGTCCTGATCGGTATGCAGCGTCTGCTCGCGACGACCTTCGCTACCAAAACACAGCCAACTGAACGGCACACCGGGGTCGCCCTTGTCCGCCAGCGTCAACTCGATAACGCGGCACACCGTATGGTCGTTGAGCAAGGTGATGATGTGGGTGATCTGGGTCGAGGATGCGCCGTGGGCGAGCATGCGCTCCACCAGTTGGCCGATTTCGCCGCGAATCGCCACCAGGTTTTCCACCCGAGGCGCGTTGCGGATGGTCCGCGCCAGTTGCACCAGATCGACCCGTTGCAGGGAAAACAGATCACGCTCCGAGACCACGCCGCACAGGCGTTGATCCTTGACCAGGCAGACATGCGCGATATGCCGTTCGGTCATGGCAATTGCAGCATCGAAGGCACTGTGATCCGGCGTCAGGAAAAACGGCGCCTGGGTCATGTGCTGTTCGATGGCCTGGTTGAAATCGCTGGTGCCATCGGCGACCACCTGGCGCAGGTCGCGCAGGGTGAAAATGCCGATTGGGGCTTTTTGTTCATCGACCACGACGATGCTGCCGACCTGCTGCTCGTGCATCAGCGTCACCGCTTCGCGCAATGGCGTCATCGGACTGCAGGACACCGGGTGGCGCATGGCCAACTCGCCCAGGCGGGTGTTGAGCGAATACTGGGTGCCGAGGGTTTCCACGGCTTTTTGCTGAACTTGCTGGTTGACCTGATCAAGCAGGCTGCTGACCCCGCGCAGAGCGAAGTCGCGGAACGGGCTCGATTGCGCGAACAACTTGATAAAGGCCAACTTGTTCAGTTGCAGGCAAAAGGTGTCTTCCCCCGCCAGGTGTTCGGTGCGGGTCGCACGTTCGCCGAGCAGTGCGGCAAGCGGGAAACACTCGCCAGTGGTGATTTCGAAGGTGGTTTCGGTACCGCCCTTGGCGGGGTGCGGGCGTTCACCGACCACTCGCCCTTGCTTGACGATATAAAAGTGCTCAACCGGCCCGTCGGCGGGTTTGATGATGCTGTCGCCCGGCGCATAGAAGCGCAGCCGGCATTGCTCGACCAGGTAAGCCAGGTGAGCGTTTTCCATTTGATTGAACGGCGGGAACCGCTGAAGGAATTGCATGGTGCCGTGGATGTTCTGCAACACCGCGGTTTTCCCTGCCTGGGTGAAGGCATCCGCTTTACTCATAACCATTACCGCAGTCTTTTTTGAATTGTCGTTGTCAGATCATTAGCCATGGTCGGCCCCTCTACGCAGGGTGCCCATTGGACGTAAGTCTATGTAGCCGCTGTACTAGTGGCCTGTGTGGCTAGTTCTGTTAGTCAACTTCGGCGCCAGCAGCCCATATCCTGCGTTGCTGTTCCTCGCCATAGCGGGCTATGACTCGTCACAGCGCCTTGGCTCTGGGCCGCCGGCATCCGAATTTGAGCTAACGAACTAGCCACACAGGCCACTAGTAAGAGTTGTCTTACGCAATAAGTGCGAAAAACCTTTCATAAGCCCTCTTGGAAAATTATCCGACGAAGTGCACATTGGAGTCTGGCTTAGCGATGTCAGACCACTGTGCTAGGGGATTGATTAGAAAACGTAGAGAAACGTATGTCTGACCACGATATTTTGAGTGATGCCGAGCGCGAGGCGCTGAGCGCCGTCATGCTGGAACCGGATCTGCCGCCGCAGCGCGTGTTGATCGCCGATGACGATAAGGACGCGCGCGAGCTGTTGGCGGAAATTCTTGGTCTGGATGGCATTCGCTGCATGACCGCAGCCAGCGGCAAAGCGGCGCTGGAACTATTGGACTCGAATAAATCGATTGGTCTGCTCATCACCGATCTGCGGATGGCACCGTGCAATGGTCTGGATTTGATACGCAAGGTGCGCGAGTCGGAGCGGGCGGAGCTGCCAATAATCATCATTTCCGGGGACGCCGATGTCCGCGATGCCATTGATGCGATGCACTTGAGTGTGGTGGATTTCCTGCTCAAGCCGATCGATGCTGGCCAGTTATTGGCGCTGGTGAAGCATGAGCTGGGAGTGGTGCCGTAGGGGGCGAATTTAGGTTGCCTGTCATATCGCCATCGCGGGCAAGCCTCGCTCCTACAGGTACATGCAGTCCGTAGGAGCAGGGGGGACGCCTAGTTCTTGCCCGCGATGGACTCACTGCACAATCCAAGCGAACACAAAAAAGCCCTGATCTTGCGATCAGGGCTTTTTGTTATCTACCGCTAACGCTTATTCACAGACCATTCCTGGCCTTGAACTCGCGGCGGCGACGGTGCAGGACCGGCTCGGTGTAACCGTTCGGCTGTTGGGTGCCTTCGATTACCAGTTCGACGGCCGCCTGGAAGGCGATGTTGCTGTCGAAGTCCGGTGCCAGCGGACGGTACAGCGCGTCGTTGGCGTTCTGGCGATCAACCACCGGCGCCATGCGCTTGAGGCTTTCCAGTACCTGGGCCTCATTGACGATGCCGTGACGTAACCAGTTGGCGATGTGCTGGCTGGAAATACGCAGCGTGGCACGGTCTTCCATCAGGCCGACGTCGTTGATGTCCGGTACTTTCGAGCAACCCACGCCTTGGTCGATCCAACGCACCACATAACCGAGGATGCCCTGGGCATTGTTATCCAGTTCGTTCTGGACTTCTTCGGCCGACCAGTGGGTGTTGCTCGCCAACGGGATGGTCAGGATATCGTCGATCGACGCGCGACCACGCTTGGCCAGCTCGGCCTGACGGGCGAACACGTCGACCTTGTGGTAGTGCAGCGCGTGCAGTGCAGCTGCGGTCGGCGATGGCACCCAGGCAGTGTTGGCGCCGGCCAGCGGATGAGCGATTTTCTGCTCGAGCATCGCGGCCATCAGGTCGGGCATGGCCCACATGCCTTTACCGATCTGGGCGCGACCTTGCAGGCCGGTGCTCAAACCGATATCGACGTTCCAGTCCTCGTAGGCGCCGATCCACTTCTCTGACTTCATGGCCGCTTTGCGCACCATCGCGCCCGCTTCCATGGAGGTGTGGATTTCATCGCCGGTGCGGTCGAGGAAACCGGTGTTGATGAACACCACACGCTCGCTGGCCGCTTTGATGCAGGCCTTGAGGTTGACCGTGGTACGCCGCTCTTCGTCCATGATGCCGACTTTGAGGGTGTTGCGTGGCAGGTCGAGAACCTCTTCGATGCGACCGAACAGCTCGTTGGTGAACGCCGCTTCTTCCGGGCCGTGCATTTTCGGTTTAACGATGTAGACCGAGCCGGTGCGGCTGTTTTTGCGCGAGCTATTGCCGTTGAGGCTGTGAATCGCTGCGAGGCTGGTGACCAGACCGTCGAGAATCCCTTCCGGCACTTCGTTGCCGTCTTTGTCGAGAATCGCGTCGATGGTCATCAAATGGCCAACGTTACGCACGAACAGCAGGGAACGGCCGTGCAGGCTCAGTTCGCTACCGTCGAGCGCGGTGTAGCGGCGGTCGGCATTCATGGTGCGAGTAAAAGTCTTGCCGCCCTTGGACACTTCTTCGCACAGGTCGCCCTTCATCAGGCCGAGCCAGTTGCGGTAGATCACCACTTTGTCATCGGCATCGACAGCGGCGACCGAGTCTTCGCAGTCCATGATGGTGGTCAACGCAGCTTCCATCAGCAGGTCTTTGACGCCGGCAGGGTCGGTCTGGCCGACGGGGGAGCTGGCGTCGATCTGGATTTCGAAGTGCAGACCATTGTTTTTCAGCAGGATCGCGGACGGCGCCGCGGCGTCGCCCTGGAAGGCGATCAGCTGTGCGTCGTTGCGCAGGCCGCTGTTACTGCCACCTTTAAGGCTGACCACCAGTTTGCCGTCGACGATCTTGTAGCCGGTGGAGTCGACGTGGGAGCCGGCCGCCAATGGCACGGCTTCGTCGAGGAAGGCGCGGGCGAAGGCAATGACCTTGTCGCCACGGACCTTGTTGTAACCTTTGCCTTTCTCTGCGCCATCGGCCTCGCTGATGGCGTCAGTGCCATACAACGCGTCGTACAGCGAGCCCCAGCGAGCGTTCGAGGCGTTGAGGGCGAAGCGGGCGTTCATCACCGGTACGACCAGTTGTGGACCGGCCATGCGAGCGATTTCGTCGTCGACGTTTTGCGTCGTTGCCTGGAAATCGGCCGCTTCTGGCAGCAGATAACCGATGTCTTGCAGAAAGGCTTTGTAGGCCACGGCGTCATGGGCCTGGCCTGCTCGGGACTGGTGCCAGGCATCGATTCGCGCCTGGAGGTCGTCGCGTTTGGCGAGTAGGGCTTTGTTCTTCGGTGCCAGGTCATGAATGACCTTGTCAGCACCGGCCCAGAACTTATCGGCGGTGAGGCCGGTACCGGGAATGGCTTCGTTGTTCACGAAGTCGAACAGGACTTTGGCGACCTGCAGGCCACCGACTTGAACGTGTTCAGTCATTGCTTGCCTCACTCTGCTCAGCTATTTCGCTTTTCAGCTCTTCAATTTAACAATGAAGCCTCTGGCCATTTAAACCACAAACCCCCGCACCAGTACATGCCATTGCTGGCGGCTGGGTGGGTCCAATCAACGGCTCCAAGCCTTGCTGATAGGGCTTTTCGGGGTTGCGATGGCGCCTTGGCAGACATCGATCCAACGTTATGTAGTGCGCGCTACGGCATACTACATGATGAATTGCGGTTGTGAAAATTAGACTAAATACGTCGTTTAGCGACTTAAGCCAGCTATCCGGTCACGCTGGGGGACAGGATGTTCTCAAAAAACTATTGGATTGTTCCAGATAAATATAAAAACAGTACACGATTAGTTTTCTGCAGGAGCGAGCTTGCTCGCTCCTACAGGGTAAGCAGCAAGGCAGTTTGACCGCATGGATGCAAGGCTTGCCTATACTTGCCCTTCTATAATAAAAGTCATGACAAGAGGGCTGCGCCATGGACCACCTCGTACTTACCGTATTCGCCCCGGATAAAGCCGGTCAGGTCGAGCGCATCGCCCAGTGCATTGCCGAGCACGGCGGCAACTGGCTGGAAAGTCGTATGTCGCGCATGGCTGGGCAATTCGCCGGGATCCTGCGGGTCGGCGTGCCGGCCGAAGCCTATGATGAATTGGTGGATGCGCTGCAAGGGCTGTCAGAGCAAGGTATCCGCGTGATGATTGCCGAAAGCAGTATCGAGCAATCCTGCACCTGGAAGCCGATCGCTATGGAGCTGGTGGGCAATGACCGGCCGGGGATTGTGCGCGATATCACGCGGCTGTTGACCGAACAGGGTGTGAACCTGGAGCGGCTGGTCACTGATGTGCGGCCGGCACCCATGAGTAGCGAACCGCTGTTCCATGCCGAAGCCATTCTGGCGGTGCCGTTGACCTTGTCCCTGGATGTATTGCAGGCGCGCCTGGAAACTCTGGCGGATGACTTGATGGTCGAATTGGTGCTGCGTAGCGAGGTGTAAGCCAGAGGCAAAGGTTATCCAAGTAAAACGTGCACCTGCCTGTGGATAACCTGTAGAGATGCACCGCAAGCCCGGGCCGGCCGGGGTTCTTCAGGAACTGAGCAAAAAACGAACAGTTTCAAGGGCTTGTGCACAGACGGCGGGGATCACGCTGTGGATAACCTTGGGAAAGATGCTTGCAGGCCACGTCAATCGTGGCCTGCAGAGCTTTGTGTGTTTTTTGATCAGGCGCGCCGGCGCAGGCTGATCCAGGCATCCACGCTGTAAATTGCCAGACCTGCCCAAATAAACACGAATGCGATCAAGGTGCTTGAAGACAAATGCTCGCCAAACAACAGCACTGCCTGCGATAGCACCAGGGTCGGCGCTATGTATTGCAGGAAGCCCAGGGTGGTGTAGGGCAAGTGTCGTGCCGCCGCGTTGAAACACACCAGCGGCACCAGGGTGATTGGCCCTGCGGCCACCAGCCACCACGCTTGGGAAGTCCCCCAGAACTCAACCTGAGCGCTGGTCGCTACCGGGTTGAGCAGCAACCATGCAAGGGCAATCGGTACCAGCATCCAGGTTTCCACCACCAGCCCGGGCAACGCCTTGACCGGTGCCTGCTTGCGGATCAGTCCATAGAAACCAAAGGTCAGCGCCAGTATCAGTGATACCCACGGCAGGCTGCCGACTTGCCAGACTTGCTGCGCCACACCAATGGTCGCCAGGCTCACTGCCAACCACTGCATGCGCCGCAGACGCTCGCCCAGCAACAGCATGCCCAGCAGCACGTTCACCAGCGGATTGATGTAATAGCCGAGACTGGCTTCGAGCATGCGGCCGTTATTCACCGACCACACATAGGTCAGCCAGTTGGCCGCGATCAGCATGCCGCTCAAGGCCAGAATCGCCAGTCGCCGCGGGTTTTCGCGCAGTTCGCGCCACCAGCCAGGGTGCTTCCAGACCAATAGCAGCAGTGAGCCAAACAGCGCAGACCAGAGCACCCGGTGGACGATGATTTCCACAGCGGGCACGCTGGCGATGGCTTTGAAGTAGAGCGGGAACAGTCCCCAAATGATGTAGGCGGTCAGACCCAGAGTGTACCCGCGACGCGGGTTGGCGGCTTGCATGCAGAATCCTTGCTTAGGCAGCTAACAAAGCAGTGATTGTAGGGTGGTTGTATAGATGTGTCGTGTTCGCTTTTTTTGTAGGAGCGAGCTCGCTCGCGATGGACTCAAGGGCGACGCGTTTATTCAGAAAACACGCGTTATCGTTAACGTCCATATCGCGAACAAGCTCGCTCCTACAAGGGATCAGAACAATTTCAGAGGTTCTTCGTTTAACGCCGCAAGCTGCTCGCGCAATGCCAATACCTGATCGCCCCAATAACGCTCCGTACCGAACCACGGGAAGCTGCGGGGGAATGCCGGATCATCCCAACGTCGGGCCAGCCAGGCGCTGTAGTGCATCAGACGCAGAGCACGCAACGGTTCGATAAGCGCCAGCTCACGCGAGTCGAAGTCATGGAACTCGCTGTAGCCGTCCATCAATTCGGACAGCTGACCGAGACATTCCTGACGGTTGCCGGCGAGCATCATCCACACATCCTGCACCGCCGGGCCCATGCGGCAGTCGTCGAGGTCGACGATGTGGAACATTTCATCGCGGCACATCATGTTGCCGGGGTGGCAGTCACCGTGCATGCGGATGTTCTGATGGGGCGTGGCCTGGTAGACCTCTTGCACCCGCTTGAGCAGATCGCGGGCGACCGACTCGTAGGCAGGAAGCAAGCTGCGAGGAATGAAATTGCCTTCGAGCAAGGTCGTCAGTGAATCTTGGCCAAAGTTTTTCACCCCGAGGGCTTCGCGGTGTTCGAATGGACGGGTGGCACCGACCGCATGCAAACGGCCGAGCAATTGCCCGAGGCGATACAGCTGATCCAGGTTGCCCGGCTCTGGCGCACGGCCGCCACGGCGTGGGAACAGGGTGAAACGAAAACCCGCGTGTTCGAACAGGCTTTCGCCGTTGTGCACAATGGGGGCTACCACTGGAACATCGCATTCGGCGAGTTCGTAGGTAAAGCGGTGTTCTTCGAGGATCGCCTCGTTGGTCCAGCGCTGTGGGCGGTAGAACTTGGCGATCAGCGGCTCGGAGTCTTCGATGCCGACCTGGTAAACGCGGTTTTCGTAGCTGTTGAGCGCCAGAATACGGGCGTCGCTGAGAAAGCCGATGCTTTCAACAGCATCGAGCACCAGGTCGGGTGTAAGGGTTTCAAACGGATGGGCCATGCTGACTCCTGCGCGCAGCAGGCTGCCGCGTCCGGCCAGACATGGTAGCGCAGACGGAGCGTCTTTAGTGGTTGATCGTTCCCACGCTCTGCGTGGGAATGTCTCACTGGACGCGCAGCAATCGCTTCGGCAGTGACGCAGAGCGTCACTGGCTGCATTCCCACGCAGAGCGTAGGGAACGATCGTTACGCGCCGATGATTCCGCCATCTTCACGGGTGATCGCCATTACCGACGACCTCGGCTTGCCGTTGGGCAAGTGCTCCGGGAAGGTCGAACCGCCGTTCTCGCCCGGGTGCTGAATACCGACGAACAGCGTTTTGTGATCCGGCGAGAAGCTGATACCGGTTACTTCGCAACCCACCGGGCCGACCATGAACCGACGGATCTCACCGCTGGCCGGATCGGCGCAGAGCATCTGATTGTTGCCCATGCCAGCGAAGTCTCCGCTGTTGCTGACGTCGCCGTCGGTGAGAATCCACAGTCGGCCAGCATTGTCGAAACCCAGGCCGTCCGGGCTGTTGAACATATTCTGCGGGGTGATGTTCGACGAGCCGCCTTTGGGTCTACCGGCATGTACGGCAGGATTTCCCGCCACTACAAACAGATCCCAGGAAAAGCTCATGGCCGCGTGGTCGTCGTGGTTTTCCTGCCAGCGCAGAATCTGCCCGTAGACGTTCTTCTCCCGCGGGTTCGGGCCGCCGACCGGTTGGCCGTCTTCGCCGCGCTTGGCGTTGTTGGTCAGGGTGCAATAGACCTGGCCGTCTTTGGGGCTGACGACGATCCATTCCGGACGGTCCATGCGTGTGGCGTTGACCACGCTGGCGGCAAGGCGCGCGTGGATCAACACTTGCGCCTGGTCGGCAAAACCGCTGCCGGCATCGATACCGTTTTTACCGTGGGTCAACTCAAGCCACTGACCCTGGCCTTTTGGATGATCCGGGTTGCCGTCGCCGGCATCGAAACGCGCAACATACAGCGTGCCGTGATCCAGCAGGTCGCGGTTGGCTTTCGGGTCGCGGTGATTGATTTTGTCGCGGCTGATGAACTTGTAAATGAACTCGCCGCGCTCATCGTCGCCCATGTACACCACGGCGCGACCGTCGCTGGTTTCGGCCAGTGCGGCGTTTTCATGTTTGAAGCGGCCAAGGGCGGTGCGTTTGACCGGGGTTGACTGTGGGTCGAAGGGGTCAATCTCCACGACCCAGCCGTGACGGTTGAGTTCGTTGGGGTTTTTCGCCAGGTCGAAACGCGGGTCGTGTTGATGCCAGTTGATTTCTTTGCTGGTCGCTACCGCGCCATAGCGTTTCTGCGCGGTGTCGAATTTCTGCTCGGGATTGCTGCTGCCAAAGCAGTCGGTAAAGTTCTCTTCACAGGTCAGATAGGTCCCCCACGGCGTTTTGCCGTTGGCGCAGTTCTGGAACGTGCCGAGGACTTTTTTGCCGTGCTGGTCGGTGCTGGTTTTCAACAGGTCATGCCCGGCGGCCGGGCCACTCAGGCGCAGCGGCGAGTTGCCGTGTATGCGGCGGTTGTAGCGCGAGCCCTGGACGAATTGCCACTGGCCGTTTTTGCGTTGCACTTCGATCACCGAGACGCCTTCGCTGGCCAGAGCCTTGCGCACATCTTCCGCCGACTGGGGCATGCCGCCATGGGGGTAGAGGTAGCGGTAGTTGGTGTATTCGTTGTTGATCGCCATCAGCGCACGGTCATGGTCGCCGGGGAAGGCGAACAGGCTCATGCCGTCGTTGTTGTCGCCGAACTGGACTTCCTGGGCCTGGGCTGTGCCATTGCCGCTCGGGTCGAAAGCCGGGCCGTTCTTTTGCAACGCCTGGCCCCAACTGATCAGTACCGACGATGTGTAGCCCGGCGGCAGGCTGATGGTGTCGCTGGTGGCGGTGGCAATGCTGTTGAAACCCAGCAGTTCGCTTGAGCCGGTGCTGACGCTGGCGGCCAGAACGCTGCGGCTCAGCAGGTTGCCGCCCAGAAACATCGCCGCGCCACACAGGGCGCCGGCACTGATAAAGCCGCGGCGGCTTAGGCCGACAATTTTTTCGAGGTCGGTGGGCTGGTTTTCTTCCAATAGATTCACATCAAGCTCCCTGCAGGTTTTTGCAGGCACCTTAACGAGCGCCGATGAAGGAAATGTTTCAATAATTTTTCAAGCTGCGCCGAGCCCCCGTAGCAGCTGCCGAAGGCTGCGTCCGAGGGCGAAGCACTCGCAATCCGGTTAACTCAATAAAAGGTCAGAATTGCAGTGCCTGAATTTACGACTGCTGCGCAGCCGAACGCAGCCTCGCAGGCTCGACAGCTGCTACACGCAGCCGGACGCAGCCTTCGGCAGCTGCTACGGGATATGCGTCCGCCCTTGGTTATAGCGGTGTGCCGAGCAATACGTTGGACGGTGCGAACTGCACCAGGACGGGTTTTCCAGTCGCCAGCACCAAGGTTCTAAGGTGTAACGGCTCGGCCAACGCACATAAGGTTTGCCCGTTAGGCAGGGCGATCCGTACCTCGCTGGGGCCGTCTTCGGCGTCGAGAATTTCTTCGATAATCCCGCTCAGGCAATTGTGTCCAGGTGTTGCAGCCTGATCGATAGCCAGCAAATCGAGCCAGCCAGCCTTGATCAACGCCACCACTTCAGTGCTCATTTCCAGCTCTAATCGCAGGGTGCTGTCGTGGGTGATCTGCGCCTGGATCGTCAGTCCTTCGGCCAGCTCCAGGCGGACCAGATCATTGCGCCCCTGACTGTCGATGGCCACGACCTTGCCGTGCAGTTGATTACGCGCGCTGGTCCTGAGCATCAAACGGCCGAGCAGGTCCAGGTCACTGGCATCTTCCGCGGCCTCCAGCACCTGAGCTTGCAAGGCTTGCAGACGTTGATAGAGCCGCAATACCCGCTCACCCTCTGTGGATAACTTCGCGCCACCGCCGCCCTTGCCACCGACGCTGCGTTCGACCAAAGGCTTCTGTGCGAGGTTGTTCAACTCATCGATGGCATCCCAGGCCGCCTTGTAACTCAATCCCGCGCTTTTTGCGGCGCGTGTGATCGAGCCTTGCTCGGCAATGTGTTGCAGCAAGGCGATGCGCTGTGGACGACGGACGATGTGTTGAGTCAAAAGCGTGGGCAAGGACATGGCGGCGCGCTACGAGCTGTATTGATGGGGTTGGACGTTGGCGCCTTGGCGCGTGAGAGTCAAGTCAGGTCAACTCGCCGGGTTTGGGGGTTCTGGCCAGGCAATAGACGTCGACCCGTCGGGCTCCCGCGTTCATTAACAAGCGGGCGAGGCTTTCGGCGGTGGCGCCGGTGGTCAGTACATCGTCGATCAACGCCAGGTGCCGACCTTTGATCTGCGCATCGGGCAGCAGGGTGAATGCCCTTCGCAGGTTGAGTTTGCGCGCCTTGGCATCCAGGTCCTGTTGCGCGGCAGTGTCCTGAGTCCGCAGCAGCAGGCGTTCATCGCAGGGGAGGTTCAGGCTGTCGCCGAGCCAGTGAGCGAGCATCGCCGCCTGGTTGTAGCCGCGCTCGCGCAGGCGCTTGTTGGCCGAGGGCACAGGGACCAGGGCCTCGGGCCGTGCGAGGTCCTCATCAAAGCGATGTTGCAGCGATTGGCTGAGTAGTTCGGCCAGCAAGCGCCCAAACGGCCACTTTGCGTTGTGCTTGAAACGGGTAATCAAGCTGTCGATCGGAAAGCTGTAAGTAAAGGGTGTTACGACCTGTTGAAAGGCCGGGGGCTTTTTCAGACATTGGCCGCAAGTCAAACCGGCCATGGGCAAGGGCAGGGCGCAAACCTGGCAGTGATCACCGAGCCAGGGCAGCTCACTTTCACAAGGTGTGCAGATGGGGTGAGGGGTGTCGGTGAGTTCGTCACAGAGCAAACAGGTCTGTTTGTTTTTTGACCAGATGTAAACCGGTCCTTTGTATTGTGGTTGACAGTGCATGTCTCTTCCTTAAATATGCCGAACATCCGTGTCGCGTCTGTGGGTATTACATGCCGCAGCCGCTTGCCAAGCATAAACAAGGAATTGCCAATGAGCGCCAGCACCACTGCCAACCTGCGTCATGACTGGTCTTTAGCCGAAGTCAAAGCGCTGTTCGTTCAGCCCTTCAATGACCTGCTGTTCCAGGCGCAGACGGTGCACCGCGCGCATTTCGACGCCAATCGCGTGCAAGTCTCGACGCTGCTGTCGATCAAAACCGGTGCTTGCCCGGAAGATTGCAAATATTGTCCGCAGTCCGGTCACTACAACACCGGTCTGGAAAAAGAAAAACTGCTGGAAGTGCAGAAGGTCCTCGAAGAGGCCGCTCGCGCCAAGGCCATTGGTTCGACCCGTTTCTGCATGGGTGCAGCCTGGAAACATCCGTCGGCCAAAGACATGCCCTACGTGCTGGAAATGGTCAAAGGCGTGAAGGCCATGGGCCTGGAAACCTGCATGACTCTTGGCCGTCTCGATCAGGACCAGACCGCAGCCCTGGCCCAGGCCGGTCTGGACTACTACAACCACAACCTGGATACCTCGCCCGAGTTCTACGGCAGCATCATCACAACTCGTACTTACGGCGAGCGCCTGCAAACGCTGGCGTACGTGCGTGACTCCGGAATGAAAATCTGCTCCGGCGGCATTCTCGGCATGGGTGAGTCCCTCGATGACCGCGCCAATCTGCTGATCCAGCTGGCCAACTTGCCAGAGCATCCGGAGTCGGTGCCGATCAACATGCTGGTAAAAGTCGCCGGTACGCCGCTGGAAAACGCCGATGACGTCGACCCGTTCGACTTCATCCGCATGCTGGCGGTTGCGCGAATCCTGATGCCGCAGTCCCACGTGCGTCTGTCCGCTGGCCGTGAGGCGATGAACGAGCAGATGCAGGCTTTGGCCTTCTTTGCCGGTGCCAACTCGATTTTCTACGGCGATAAATTGCTGACCACCGCCAACCCGCAGGCTGACAAGGACATGCAACTGTTCTCGCGCCTGGGCATCCTGCCGGAAGCTCGCGAAGAGCACGCTGACGAAGTGCATCAGGCGGCCATCGAGCAGGCGCTGGTGGAACAGAAGAGCAGCGAGCAGTTTTATAACGCCGCTGTTTGAACCTCGCCCCCCTGTAGGAGCGAGCTTGCTCGCGATAGCGGTGGCACAGTCAACGTCAATGTTGAATGTCAGACCGTCATCGCGAGCAAGCTCGCTCCTACATTGGGATTGGGCAATTACCCACATCCTGTGATCTGCCCCCGAGGCCTGCATGTCTTTCGATCTCGCCGCACGCCTTGCTGCTCGTCGTGCCGAAAACCTTTATCGCCATCGTCCTCTGCTTGAAAGCCCCCAAGGCCCGGAAGTGGTGGTCGACGGTCAGCCGTTGCTGGCGTTCTGCAACAACGATTACCTGGGCCTGGCCAATCATCCGCAAGTGATTGAAGCGTGGCGCGCCGGGGCGGCTCGTTGGGGCGTGGGCGGTGGCGCTTCACATCTGGTGATCGGCCACAGCGCCCCGCACCATGCGCTGGAAGAAGCCTTGGCCGATTTGACCGGCCGCCCGCGGGCGCTGCTGTTCACCACCGGTTACATGGCCAACCTCGGCGCGGTCACGGCGCTGGTCGGGCAGGGCGATACGGTGCTGGAAGACCGGCTCAATCATGCATCGTTGCTGGATGCCGGGCTGTTGTCCGGCGCTCGCTTCAATCGCTATCTGCATAACGATGCGATCAGCCTGGCCAAGCGTCTGGAAAAAGCCACCGGCAACACGCTGGTGGTGACCGATGGCGTGTTCAGCATGGACGGCGACCTCGCCGATTTGCCCGCGCTGGCCCGGGTGGCCAAAGCCAAAGGCGCCTGGTTGATGGTCGATGACGCCCACGGCTTTGGTCCGTTGGGTGCCAACGGCGGCGGGATCGTCGAGCACTTTGGTTTGAGTCAGGAGGATGTGCCGGTATTAGTCGGCACGCTGGGTAAAGCCTTCGGCACGGCGGGGGCGTTCGTCGCCGGTAGCGAAGAGCTGATCGAAAGCCTGGTCCAGTTCGCCCGGCCGTACATCTACACCACCAGCCAACCGCCGGCACTGGCTTGTGCCACGCTCAAAAGCCTCGAACTGCTGCGCAGCGAGCATTGGCGACGTGAGCACCTGAATGCGCTGATCCGCCAGTTCCGCCACGGCGCCGAGCAGATTGGTCTGGAACTGATGGACAGTTTTACGCCGATCCAGCCGATCATGATCGGCGATAGCGGGCGCGCCGTTCGCTTGTCGCAGATGTTGCGCGAGCGCGGCTTGATGGTCACTGCGATTCGTCCGCCGACCGTGCCGGCCGGCAGCGCACGTTTGCGCGTGACCTTGTCCGCGGCCCACAGCGAGGCTCAGGTCCAGCTATTGTTAAATGGACTGGCAGACTGCTTTAGCGAATTGGGACCGGAGCCAAGCCATGCGTGATCGACTGATTCTGCTGCCCGGTTGGGGCCTCGGCATTTCGCCGCTGGAACCGCTGGCGGCTGCTTTGCAGGGGCTGGACGAACACCTGCGGGTCGATATCGAACCGTTACCGGAGCTTGAATCGGGTGACCTGGATGAGTGGCTCGACGAACTCGACGCAATCCTGCCGGACAATGCCTGGCTGGGTGGTTGGTCACTGGGTGGCATGCTCGCCTCGGAACTGGCCGCCCGACGTGGCGATCGTTGCTGCGGTTTGCTGACGATGGCCAGTAATCCTTGTTTTGTTGCCCATGACGAATGGCCGAGCGCGATGCAGGGGGAAACCTTTGATGCGTTTCTTGCCGGGTGCGGGGCCGACCCGCGGGGGACGCTTAAGCGTTTCGGCCTGCTCTGCGCCCAAGGCGCCAATGACCCGCGCGGCATAGCGCGTCTGTTGCTCGGTGGTGCGCCGAATACACCGCCTTCAGCCCTGTTGAGCGGGTTGGAGTTGCTCGCGCAACTGGATACCCGCCAGGCCTTGCAATCCTTCCGTGGCCCGCAGTTGCATCTGTTTGCCGGGCTCGACGGCCTGGTCCCGGCCGAAGCGGCGGGGGCGTTGCTGGCGTTGTTGCCGGATGTCGAAATCGGTCTGATTGAACAGGCCAGCCACGCGTTTCTACTGGAAGACCCCCACGGTGTGGCGGGGGCGATCCAGGCCTTTTTGCATGAGTCCGGTGATGACTGATTTGTCCCTCCCCAATCTTCCCGGCGGCCTGCCCGACAAGCGTCAGGTAGCGGCGTCCTTTTCCCGCGCGGCGGCCAGTTATGACAGCGTGGCTGAGTTGCAGCGGGCGGTTGGCGGTGAATTGCTGAGCCGCTTGCCGGGTGACTTCTCCCCCGGTCGCTGGTTGGATATGGGCTGCGGCACGGGTTATTTCAGTCGCGTTCTGGGTCAGACATTCCCCGAGAGCGAAGGGCTGGCGCTGGACATTGCAGAAGGCATGCTCAACCACGCTCGCCCGTTAGGTGGTGCAGTACATTTCATCGCCGGCGATGCCGAGCGTTTACCGTTGCAGGCGCAGAGTTGCGAGCTTGTTTTTTCCAGCCTGGCGGTGCAGTGGTGTGCGGACTTCAGCTCGGTGCTGAGTGAGGCGCATCGCGTACTGAAGCCTGGTGGCGTGTTGGCGTTTGCCAGTCTGTGCGTCGGTACGTTGTATGAATTGCGCGATAGCTGGAGCCAGGTGGATGGCATGGTTCACGTCAATCGCTTCCGCCAGTTCAGCGCTTATCAGCGGCTGTGTGCTGCCAGCGGTTTGCGTGTAGTCAGCCTGGAAACTCGCCCGCATGTGTTGCATTACCCGGACGTGCGCAGCCTGACTCACGAGCTCAAAGCCTTGGGCGCGCACAATCTGAACCCCGGTCGGCCGGGTGGTTTGACGGGCCGGGCGCGGATACTCGGTTTGATCCAGGCCTATGAACAGTTTCGTCAGGCACAAGGGCTGCCTGCGACTTACCAAGTGGTCTACGCCGTATTGGAGAAACCTTTATGAGTGCAGCCTATTTCATCACCGGCACTGATACCGATGTCGGCAAGACCACCATCGCCGCAGGCCTGTTGCATGCTGCGCGCTCGGCGGGATTGAGCACGGCGGCGGGTAAACCGGTGGCCTCCGGCTGTGAGCTGACGCCCAAGGGGCTGCGCAACGCCGATGCACTGGCGTTGCTGGCTGAATGCTCATTGCCGCTGAGTTATGCCGAGGTCAACCCGGTGGCATTCGAGCCGGCGATCGCACCCCATCTGGCGGCCCGCGAGGCGGGCGTGGCGCTCACTGTTCAGTCGTTGTTGGCGCCGATGCGGCATATTCTGGGCCAGCAGGCCGACTTCACGTTGATCGAAGGCGCTGGCGGTTGGCGAGTGCCGTTGGCCGATCAGGACAACCTGTCGGACCTGGCGATGGCCCTGGCTTTGCCGGTGATTCTGGTAGTGGGTGTGCGCCTGGGTTGCATCAGTCATGCGTTGCTGACGGCCGAGGCGATTGCCCGGGACGGTCTGCAGTTGGTGGGTTGGGTGGCCAACATCATCGATCCCAAGACTTCGCGTCTGGAGGAGAATCTCGCGACTCTGGCCGAACGGTTGCCCGCGCCGTGTCTCGGTCGGGTGCCCAAGCTCAAGGTTGTCACAGCAGAAGCGGTGGCCGAGTATTTGCAACTGGACCTTCTAGACTAGATTTTGCCTATGATAAGGCACTATGCCATTAGTGTTTTTATCGGGCCTTTTCCGGGTGGGTCTGCTTCAATGGACGCTGTTTATCCTCTGCAGGATTGAGTTCTTCCATGGAAATCTCAGGGAATACCGCTTTCTACGCTGGTCTGAACACTCTCCAGACAGGGCAGAATCGTGTCGATCAGGCTGCCGGCCAGATCGCCAACACGACTGTCGAACGCGCGCTCACCAGCCAGTCTTCCGAGGCCCAGGTCGATCGCCTGCGCTCGGTAGATCGCAGCCAGCAATCGGATCTGGCGAGCAGCATGGTCGATATGTCCATGGGCAAGATTCAGGCGGAACTGGGGGTCAAAGTCGCCAAGGCGTCCGATGAAATGCTCGGTACGCTGATCAATACCTACGCGTGATCCCACGCTGATTTTTCTGCTCCTGCGCCGTGCGTTGCATGGCGTTCTGTCGGGCATGTCCTTCTCTTTCAACTAATATTTCCTACACCGTCTTTGCGCAGGTAATGGCTGTGGGCCTTTGCGTGCGTGGCGTTGCGGCAGGCGATGACGAACGGCAAATGATCGACGCTTGACAAGGTTTGGTCGTAAACGTATGTTTCAAACAACTGTTTGACCGCCACGACAAACCAACGCGGTCGTTCATTCCCGGTTTCATCAGCAGAGGTTTATCGCTATGCCTGACTACAAGGCCCCCTTGCGTGATATTCGCTTCGTTCGTGACGAACTGCTCGGTTACGAAGCGCACTATCAGAGCCTGCCGGCTTGCCAGGACGCAACGAAGGATATGGTTGACGCCATTCTCGAGGAAGGCGCCAAGTTTTGTGAGCAGGTGTTGGCTCCGCTGAACCGTGTGGGTGACACCGAAGGCTGCACCTGGAGCGAAACCGGCGTTAAGACCCCGACGGGCTTCAAAGAAGCCTACAAGCAATTCGTCGAAGGTGGCTGGCCGAGTCTGGCCCATGACATAGAGCATGGTGGCCAAGGCTTGCCGGAGTCGCTGGGGCTGGCAGTCAGCGAAATGGTTGGCGAAGCCAACTGGTCGTGGGGCATGTACCCAGGCCTGTCCCATGGCGCGATGAACACCATTTCCGAACACGGTACACCTGAGCAACAAGAGGCTTACCTGACCAAGCTGGTCTCCGGCGAATGGACCGGCACCATGTGCCTGACCGAACCGCACTGCGGCACTGACCTGGGCATGTTGCGCACCAAGGCCGAACCTCAGGCTGACGGTTCCTACAAAGTCACCGGCACCAAGATCTTCATCTCGGCCGGTGAGCACGACATGGCCGACAATATCGTCCACATCGTTCTGGCACGTCTGCCGGATGCACCGGCCGGCACCAAAGGTATTTCCCTGTTCATCGTTCCCAAGTTCCTGCCAAACGCTGACGGTTCGGTCGGTTCGCGCAACGCTGTGACCTGCGGTTCCCTGGAACACAAGATGGGTATCCACGGTAACGCGACGTGCGTGATGAACTTCGACGCGGCCACCGGTTTCCTGATCGGCCCGGCGAACAAAGGCCTGAACTGCATGTTCACCTTTATGAACACCGCGCGTCTGGGCACTGCTCTGCAAGGTCTGGCTCACGCCGAGATCGGTTTCCAGGGCGGCCTGAAGTACGCTCGCGATCGCCTGCAAATGCGTTCCCTGACTGGCCCGAAAGCGCCGGACAAAGCCGCTGACCCGATCATCGTGCACCCTGACGTACGCCGCATGCTGTTGACCATGAAGGCCTTCGCCGAAGGCAACCGTGCAATGGTGTACTTCACTGCCAAACAGGTCGACATCGTCAAGTACGGTGTGGACGAGGAAGAGAAGAAGAAAGCCGACGCTTTGCTGGCCTTCATGACTCCTATCGCCAAAGCCTTCATGACTGAAGTGGGCTTTGAATCCGCCAACCATGGCGTGCAAATCTACGGCGGCCACGGCTTCATCGCCGAGTGGGGCATGGAGCAGAACGTTCGCGACAGCCGTATTTCCATGCTGTACGAAGGCACCACCGGTATTCAGGCGCTGGACCTGCTGGGCCGTAAAGTGTTGATGACTCAAGGCGAGGCTCTGAAGGGTTTCACCAGGATCGTCCACAAGTTCTGCCAGACCAACGAAGGCAACGAAGCGCTCAAAGAGTTTGTCGAGCCTCTGGCTGCGCTGAACAAAGAGTGGGGCGAGCTGACCATGAAGGTCGGTATGGCTGCCATGAAAGATCGCGAAGAAGTCGGTGCCGCTTCGGTGGATTACCTGATGTACTCCGGTTATGCCTGCCTGGCTTACTTCTGGGCTGACATGGCGCGTCTGGCGGCTGAAAAACTGGCTGCCGGCACCACCGAAGAGGCGTTCTACACCGCCAAGCTGCAGACTGCGCGCTTCTACTTCCAGCGCATCCTGCCGCGTACCCGCACTCACGTAGCAACCATGCTGTCGGGTGCCAACAACCTGATGGGCATGAAAGAAGAAGACTTCGGTCTGGGTTACTAAGCCCTGACGCAGTCCTTCAAAAGCCGCGGCTCCTCCGGGAGCCGCGGTTTTTTTTGAATGAAAAAAGCCCGGACCTTGCATCCGGGCTTGTAAGGCTTTGCTCCTGAGTTGTTAGACCATGCTCACCACGGGGTAGGCTCCAGCGGGCCGACGCCAGTCGGGGTGCTTGCACCTTCCCCATTGCGCAGGAACGGCAGGTGCCAGAAGTCGTTCGGGACGATGGGGTCGCCCGGCCTGATGTTTTCCGGGAAGATGAAATCAAACGTCGGCGCCACATACTGTCCCGCAATGAGACCGTTGGCCACTGTTAGCTTACTGGCATTTTGCAAGCAACTGTCCACTGCAGTCTGGCTGGCGGTCGCCGTCGGAACGCAGAGTGAGCGCACCATGACGCGCAGGGTACGAGTCGGCTGGCTGAGGAGCCCAAGCGGCGCCTTGGTCGCCCGAAGCCTCGCACGTTGCGGCTGAGGGCCAACGTTCTGGGTCGTGATGCCACCCGAGGCGCCGAAACAGCTCGTTGTAAGGGCCACAGGGTTGCACTCACCCGTCATCTCAAAAGGTGTCACCCAGCGGTTGGTTTGCGCGCCGGTCGAAGGATCGACGTCTATCAGGTAAATGTCGACCGGAGTCTTGACGTCGGTAGTCAATGCTTCGAGGAAAATCCGATTCGGCGCCTCCTGCGCCGCACCGTTGACAGCCGTCGCCGAGGGGTCGGCGCTGCCGATGCCAAAACCTCCGATAGCCAGGTAGCTGGGCTGCGTACCAGGCTGAGTGTAGATCCCGATGCTGGCCTCTATCGTGTGCGCCGAGATGAAGTCCGGGGCACCCACTGTAGTCGACTTGAACAGCGTGCCAGCGTATTTGATAAAGTCGCCGACTTCGAACGGTGCTTGCTGGGTCGGGTCGGGGTCCGTCGCCGTGCGTGTAGCATCGCTGAAGCTCTTCATGACGTACTGGCTGCAATAGAGCTGGCCCAGGCTCGGCGGGGTAAGCTCTCCGCTTCTAGGGGGAGCTACGCCAGCCTGGCTGAAGTTTCGGCAGTTGTTAGAGCTGGTCGCGGAAACGACCTTTGGCCGGTTTTTCTCTGGGCAGAGTGTGTCGCTCCCACCTGCCGTGCGTGGCACGCACATCGGGTAGCCGGTGGCGGCGTAGATAGTCGGGTTGGCGTCATCGACGGAGAAGCGCGGGTCGGGGCTCTGGGGACGGCCAAAGCGCCCATTCGGATCGTTGATCTGGATGATCGTCGGCTGCAGCGGGTTGCCGCTGTCAACCTGGATGTTGCCAGTGGCGTAGTCGATCTTGGTGATGACGCCGCTGCCGGCGTTGATTGATTGCTGGGAGACAGTTATCAGCCCGGCGATTTGCTTGGTGCCGACGGTATTGCCAACCACATGGATCTCGAACGATGGGTAAGCAGGCGGGACTTTACTGAGGGCCAGCGATCCACCGTTGACGAATTGGGCCCACGTCAGGGTATTGGCCGGCATCTGGATAACAGTGTTGCAAGGGACTGTATACGTAACGCCATTCAGTTGGACCGTACCACCAAAGCGGCCAGGGGCGCTGGTGTTAGGGCAGGCGGCATTGCTGGTGTCCAGGGTCATGTTCTGGATAAAGCCAACGACGTCGAATTGGTGAATCGCATTCTGGTTCGCGAATAGCGGATCAGGGAGCGTGGCCGTTGGGAACTGCGTTGTTGCGCCCGGGGCGGGGGGCGTGGCAGTCCCACCTTTGGCAAGTGCATAACCTCCCCCCCCAAGGACCAGAGCGAAGGCGACCGCACCGGCGATCAGTGTGGGACGAGCGATGATGCCGTTGAATCGTTTGTGAAACGGTGGTGTGGCTAGCGTTTTTGCTTTTTCACGTATGCTCATGGTCCTCTCCAATATCTTGCTGGGCCAGTTGCCGGTCAATCGACTCGCCTACCCGGTGATGCACTAAGGCTGCGCAAAAAATACGGAGCAGAGCAGCGTCGAATTGGGGCTCGCGAGAGACATTTCTCTGAGCCTGGAGCGTGTAAAGCAGTTGTCGTGCCTAATTGCACAATCAGTCGCTAACGCGCGGAAATGCTGGCTGCGGCGCCTTTTTTTTGCACTCCGCACAGACCTGTTCGAAGCGCAGATGTGGGGGGAGATGTCCCCAGACACGGGGAGTGTGGCGCGAAGTTGAGGATGGCGGCAGGCCTGCTGCGCCAGGCCACAACCCAGGCGCACCGCCTCAACCGTCATCCGCAGATCGCTCGTACCGGTACCGAGCAATGCAGTGATTTTTTCTCGCAGTGTTTTTTGTGATTTTGTGTGGGGGAGGGGGAGTACAGGGATTGGCTTGGATAGCCCGTCTGATGCCGCTGGCCGCCGTGAGTTGTCGATTAAGCCTTTCTCGCGGGCTCGAGAGCAGGACAAAGGCGACCGGTAATTCACCCGGCCTGGACGAGTGTTTGCGTCAATGGTTAAAGCGCAAACATACACGCGCCATAAAAAACAGTATGAGCGATGTCGTTATCGAAATATTCAATGTGGTAATGGTTAGTTTGACGTCTGCCGATACATTGAATAAGGCAGCGTAAGAATCGGCACTCAATGATCATAGAATAATCAATGCCGATAACCAATGTAGTGCGACCTGCGCGCTCATATGTTCAGGGTGGTTCATGGTGCAAACCAACGGTCCATATCATCACACAAATTGGGCACTTGCTATTTTCCAACTCTCCAACTTTTATAGATGGGGTGAACCCACTCTGCATTTACTCTGCCAGCCGTATGAAAAATATTTAATTTGCCATGAAGGCTCCGTAAACATTGGCTATTGGCTGAGATCCTGCGTGAATAAAGACGCGGATGCTACTGGGGAATTACACCCAATAGTGGGGAATTTCACACCGAAGTTGAGGGGGGTGTAACCGCTCTTTCTGATTGTTGCTGCTCATCTGTGCTCGGTTGTTTTTTTTAAGCTGACAAATGGTCTGTTCGATAAAAAATATTTAAAATTCGACTACTAAAATTTTCCATTGCAGCTAGAGTCCACTTGGACGCCCATCGTGGTGTGACAAAAGAACATTTCAATTCGGCCTAAAACAAGAGAGCACTTTGCCAGTTCGACTACGCCTCACGCCAGCCAACTTCCAATCGGAGTTATAACTTGCGCGAGCAGCAAGATTCCTGGCCAGGAGTTTATCTCGCAACGGGACAACCCCATATTGAACGAGAGTGTCATCATGATGAAACACTTGAGCATCCATCGAACTATCCGCTTGACCTGCGCGATCGCAGGCGGCCTGGTTGTAGTGAGTCTGCCCTTCAAGAATGCCCTCGCCGCTACAGCACCAGTGATCGCTGCTCCACCGCTTGTGGATGTACTACCCACCCTGCAGCCGCTGAGCGGTATCACACCGCCCGACCCCTCGGGAACCGAAGACGGATTCGAAGTCACTCTGATGGGCGACTACGTGCAAAATCGCACAGCGGCGATCCAATTGGGCAAGGCCCTTTTCTGGGACATGGAGGTCGGCAGCGATGGCTCCACCGCTTGCGCGACTTGCCACTTTCACGCCGGGGCCGATCACCGGATCACCAACCAGATCAACCCCGGCCAGAGAAACACCAATGCGAACGTCGCGTCGCTCTTCAACAAACCATTCGCAGCGTCCGACATCCCCGGCGACGTGGCCTCATACACGACCAGATCCGGTGGCAAGGGCGGCCCGAACTACACGCTCAAGAAAACCGACTTTCCGACCCATGTGCTGGCTAATCCGCTCGATCGCAATTCACCGATCCTCTACTCGACCGACGATGTGATCGGCTCACAAGGCGTGTTCGACGCCAACTTCGTCAAGCCGCGTCAATCGCGTTTCGACGATTGCAAGCGGCAGCCGGACGGTATCTTCCAGGTCAATGGCATCAATGTCCGTCGTAGTACAGGGCGCAACGCACCTACGGTAATCAACGCCGCCTTCAACGTGCGCAATTTCTGGGATGGCCGGGCCAATAACGTCTTCAATGGCTTCTCGCCGTTCGGCAATCGCGATCCCGATGCCGCCATCTTCGTTACCAGAGACAGCAGCGGGGTTGCGGCCAAGGTGCGGCTAGCACTCAAGGATGCCTCTGCCGCCTCGCAGGCCGTGGGACCTCCCGGCAGCCCAGTCGAAATGTCCTGCGGCGGGCGCACCTTCGCGGACATCGGCCGACGCATGCTCGACAATCTGATACTCAAGCAGCAGCAGATCTCATTAACCGATTCGGTATTGGCCCCCATTGTCGGCCGCCGACCTTCCTATCGTGAACTGGTCCAGAAGGCCTTCCGGCCACGGCTGTGGAACGCGACGCAGCAGGTTTCGCTGGGTGGCGCGCCGTATAGCCAGATGGAGGCCAACTTCCCGCTCTTCTTCGGGCTCGCGATCCAGATGTACGAATCCACCCTGGTCTCGGATCATACGCCGCTGGATGCCTATTTGCTGGGTGATAGTCAGGCATTGAATGCCCAGCAAGTCGAGGGTATGAATCTTTTCACTGGCAAGGGCAGGTGCATCAATTGCCACGGCGGGCCGGAATTGACCGGCGCAGCCACCCGTTTGCACCTCACGCCCCTTGCGCTCGTCGAACGTATGGTGATGGCTGACGGCCTGACTACGCTCTATGACAACTCCTTCTACAACATCGGTGTGCGCCCGACCTCGGAGGACGTGGGGGTCGGCGATAAGGATCCATGGGGTAACCCGCTGTCATTCACTCGCGAATACAACACCATGCTGCAAGGCGGCCAGGTGCCTGACCCTTTTACTGTCGACGTGTGCTTGTTCGCAGTGCCATTGAGCTCGGCGATACCCTGTGACCCGACGCTCACGCCCAAAGTCGGCTTCCGCGATGCCGTCGATGGCGCCTTCAAGGTGCCGACGCTGCGCAACATCGCTTTGACCGGGCCGTATTTCCACAATGGCAGCCGGGCGACCCTGCAACAGGTCGTAGAGTTCTACAACCGCGGCGGTGATCGGCGTGGCCAGGATGCGAACAACAGCAGTGGATTCGATAATCCCGGCGCGAATCAGCACAACACCTCGAACCTCGATCCGGATATTGCCCCTATAAACTTCACCCCCGCGGAAATGGACGCACTGGTCAAGTTCCTGGAGGTCGGGTTGACCGATCCGCGGGTCGCCTGGGAGCAAGCGCCATTCGATCATCCGTCGCTTGTGATTCCGCAAGGCGAGTTGGGTGACGAAAACTCCGTGGTGGGACGGCCGATTAATCCCAAGATTACGAGCTCGCAGGCGGTAGATGCGCGGTTGTCGCTCAAAGCCGTCGGTGCAAAAGGTCGCACCATCAAAGAGGGGCCTTTGCAGCCGTTCAACAACGACCTTTGATCTGGATGACCTCCGTGCTGCTGGATCTCACGTCGTGCAGGTCTGCGGGCAGAGCTACCGGCTCAAGGACGAGCTGAAATCGGGTCAGGTGGTACCTCGGGAAACCGGCGTTTCAGGGAGACTTGCCCGCGATGAAAGACCATGCGGTCCATCTGCAGGACCGCAGCGTCTGTTTCGCGGGCAAGTCGGATCGCTGCACCGCTCGCTCCTGCAGGACTCAGCAGCACCGACTTAATCGCAAAAAATTCCCGACTAAAACGCTAAGTAGAACGCTTTTGCTGCCGTTAAAGGGTGTGCAGTGTGATGCGCGTCACTCTGCGTGTGCTTAATTGCGAGAAATGCAGGCACAATGCCATCTATTGATTTGCCGGGTCGGAGTTTTACCCTTGCCGCGTTCCAGCGCTGTACGTTTCAGTCATTTTTTGCCCTCATTACTGCTATTGCTCGCGGGGCTTGCGGCTGCCTACGTCAAGGATCTCAACGTCTTCTTCACCTCGTTGTTCAACGTGCTGCCGACCTTGGTACTGTTGCTTGGCGGTTCTTACTGCGCGGTTTATCGACGTCAGCGTGAACTGTTTCTGATGGTCACGGTGTACACCGCCTATTTTCTGCTCGACACCCAGACCGACTATTACCGCGACAACGGAAAAGTCCGTGAAGACGCTGCGGTAGTGTTCCATCTGTGTTGCCTGCTGCTGCCTTTGCTGTATGGATTGTTCGCCGCCTGGCAGGAGCGCACTCATTTGTTTCAGGACATGGTGGCGCGCTTCGCCGTGTTGCTGGTGTTTGGCAGTGTCGCGCTGAGCCTTGAGCAAAGTTTTCCGCAAGCGCTGCTGGCCTGGTTGGCGGAGATCCGCTGGCCAGCGTTGCATGGCAGCTGGATGAGTCTGATCCAGTTGTCTTACCCGGTGTTCTTCGCCTCGTTCCTGCTGCTGGCCGTGCAGTACTGGTGCAACCCAAGGCCGTTGCATGCGGCGCAGTTGGTGGGTTTGCTCGGGCTGTTCTGGATGTTGCCAAAGACCTTCATTTTGCCGTTCACCCTGAACATCATGTGCAGCCAGGTGATGTTGATGATCGCTGCGGCGGTTGCTCACGAAGCCTATCAAATGGCCTTCCGCGACGAGCTGACCGGCCTGCCCGGACGCCGCGCCCTGAACGAACGCTTGCAGCGCCTGGGCCGCAACTATGTGTTGGCGATGGGTGACGTCGATCATTTCAAGAAATTCAACGACACCCACGGCCACGACGTCGGCGACCAGGTGCTGCGTCTGGTGGCCAGCAAACTGTCGAAAATCAGCGGCGGTGGACGTGCCTATCGCTACGGTGGTGAAGAGTTCGCTCTGGTGTTTGCCGGCAAGACCCTGGAAGAGTGCATGCCGCACCTTGAAGTCATCCGCGAATCGATTGCTACCTACGACATCCATTTGCGCAACCAGGACAGCCGCCCACAGGACGATCAGCAGGGGCGACAGCGCCGGGCCGGCGCCTCGGCCTCCAGCGTTTCGGTAACGGTCAGCATCGGGGTGGCCGAGCGGATCGAGCAACGAACCCCGGAAGAAGTGCTCAAATCGGCGGATCAGGCGCTGTACAGTGCCAAGGGTGCCGGGCGTAACTGCGTCATGGCATTCGGTCAAAACCGCCGTGGCGCAGTGCGTATGGACGCCGCAGCGGGTTGAGTGTCGGCGCCGCGAGACTTTCCCGCGAAACATACGCACCTACACTGAGAATCTATAGCCTGGTCTTGATGACTAAACTTTACAAAATAGTCACTAGCTGACCCTATGTGTCTTAAAAGTTGTTCGGTTACACTCGGGATCTAGCGTAAAACCGATCCTACGAATCACTTGTCAAGTTCTCACGAGGTTTGCCATGGCTGACTACAAAGCGCCCCTGCGCGATATGCGCTTCGTCCTCAATGAAGTTTTCGAGGTCGCCAAACTCTGGGCCGAACTGCCTGCTCTGGCTGACACAGTCGATGCTGAAACCGTCGAGGCGATTCTCGAAGAAGCCGGCAAAGTCACCAGCAAAAGCATCGCGCCGCTGAGCCGTAACGCTGACGAAGAAGGCTGCCGTTGGAGCGACGGTGTGGTCACCACGCCGCAAGGTTTCCCACAGGCATATCAGACCTACGCTGAAGGTGGCTGGGTGGGTGTCGGTGGCGATCCTGCTTTCGGCGGCATGGGCATGCCTAAGGCGGTCTCGGCCCAGGTCGAAGAGATGATCAACTCGTCCAGCCTGGCCTTCGGTTTGTATCCGATGCTGACCTCTGGCGCCTGTGTGTCGATCAACACCCATGCCAGCGAAGAGCTCAAAGCTACGTACCTGCCAAACATGTACGCCGGCGTCTGGGCGGGCTCCATGTGCCTGACCGAACCTCATGCCGGGACCGATCTGGGGATCATCCGCACCAAGGCTGAGCCGCAGACCGACGGTTCCTACAAGGTCAGCGGAACCAAGATCTTCATTACCGGCGGTGAGCACGACCTGACCGAAAACATCATCCATCTGGTGCTGGCCAAACTGCCGGACGCACCGGCCGGGCCTAAAGGTATCTCGCTGTTCCTGGTGCCGAAATTCATGGTCAATGCCGATGGCAGCCTGGGTGAACGTAACCCGGTGACCTGCGGTTCGATCGAACACAAGATGGGCATCCAGGCTTCCGCCACCTGCGTGATGAACTTCGATGAGGCGGTGGGTTACATCGTCGGCGAGCCGAACAAAGGCCTCGCGGCGATGTTCACCATGATGAACTACGAACGTCTGGGCGTCGGCATTCAAGGCCTGGCGTCTGGCGAGCGCTCTTACCAGAACGCGGTCGAGTACGCCCGTGATCGGCTGCAAAGCCGTTCGCCAACCGGTCCACAAGCCAAGGACAAAGTCGCTGATCCGATCATCGTCCACCCTGACGTGCGTCGCATGTTGCTGACCATGAAAGCCTCGAATGAAGGCGGCCGTGCGTTCTCCACTTACGTGGCGATGCAACTGGACACCGCCAAGTTCAGCGAAGACGCCGCTACCCGTAAGCGCGCTGATGATCTGGTGGCCTTGCTGACGCCGGTCGCCAAGGCATTCCTCACCGACCTGGGGCTGGAAACCACCGTTCATGGCCAGCAGATCTTCGGCGGCCATGGCTATATCCGCGAGTGGGGCCAGGAGCAATTGGTTCGTGACGTGCGCATTACCCAGATTTATGAAGGTACCAACGGTATTCAGGCGCTGGACCTGGTGGGTCGCAAGATCGTCGGTAGTGGCGGGGCGTTCTATAAACTGTTCGCCGACGAGATTCGTCATTTCACTGCGACCGCCAGTGCCGACCTGGCCGAGTTCAGCAAACCGTTGAATGATGCCGTCGATACCCTCGACGAGCTGACGGCCTGGCTGCTGGACCGTGCGAAGAACAATCCAAACGAGATTGGCGCCGCGTCGGTCGAGTATCTGCAGGCATTCGGCTACATGGCCTACGCCTACATGTGGGCATTGATGGCCAAGGCGGCATTTGGAAAGGAAGCGCAGGATGACTTCTACGCCAGCAAACTGGGCACGGCACGTTTCTACTTCGCCCGCCTGTTGCCGCGGATTCACTCGCTGAGCGCCTCGGTCAAGGCGGGCAGTGAATCGCTGTTTCTGCTGGATGCAGCGCAGTTCTGAAGAATGTTACCTAATGTAAGCATTCTCTTACATTACGTACTGTCGTTCTCCCATAGCCTCAGATTGGATCCACAGCTAATCTACTTCACATGGACGTCGCGCAGGAAGCGCAAAGCAACAACACGGACACGTAGGATTCTGCCAGGATGGCGGAGTGAAATGGATGTCAGGGAAACAGTCTGCAAAGCCCCGCTTCGGCGGGGTTTTCTTTTTGTGGCGAGAAAAGTTGTTGTGGCAAGGAACCTGCTTTCAGCCCAGCACATCCAGTGTTGCCGGGCTCGCTATCCGTCCGTCCGGGCCATTCATCACCTCTTCCAGCAAAGTGCGCAGAAGTTCGAGCGTGGCTTGCTGACGTTGTACATCGCGACACACCAGACCGACCTTCAGCGGTACCCGCGGCTCACTCAACGGTTTCCATAGCAACGCCTTGTTGCTGTGTTCCTGCCGGGAGCGGCCGGGCAATACGGTGGCCAGTTTTGTGTGGGGCAGGCTGTCGAGAATCCCGGCCATATTGTTCAGTTCTGCCTGCACCTGCGGGCGTCGTCCGAGATTGGCCAATTGCGCCTGCCAGATCTGTCGCACCTGGAACTCCTCTCCCAGCAATAACATTGGTAATTCTGCAGCCTGGCTCATTGAGACCTTCTTGAATTCGCGCAGCGGATGCTCGGCCGGGATGACAAGGGTCAACTCATCCTCATACAACAGCACACCCTGCAGCCCCGGTTGGCGCGGCGGTAGATAGCTGATGCCAATGTCCAGTGAACCGTTAAGCAGCCGTTTTTCGATTTCAAGTCCCGTCAGCTCATAGATCTGCACCACCAGGTGCGGTTGCGCTTTGCGCACCCGCTCCAGCATTTGTGGCACCAGGCTGGTGTGTACGGTCTGCAGTACGCCGATGGCCAGCGTTCGCAGCGCCTGCCCCTTGAAGTTGCGCAGCGCCTCACGGGCCCGCTGCATGCCATCGAGTAAGGGCAGGGCGTGGTTATACAAGGTGTGGGCGGCCAGGGTCGGCAACAGGCGTTTGCTGCTGCGTTCGAACAGGCTGACGTCGAGGTTCTGTTCCAGTTGGCGAATCTGTTGCGAGAGCGCCGGCTGGGAGATTGACAAGCGCTCTGCGGCCCGTCCCACATGGCCTTCTTCATACACCGCGACGAAATAACGCAGTTGTTTGAAATCCATAAGTAATTCTTATCGAAGAAGCTGGAAAATCGAAATGGCCCATGGCCGTTCAGAAGCCTAGTCTAACCGCCTTCTCAAGGCTTACAGGGCCATAGAGCGCGATGAATACCGTTTACGTTGATGGTGTTTACATAGGCAAGGCAAAAAACCTCGGGCAAGGTTTGATCAGCGATACGGATAAGCACCGGGTTGAAAATCGACTCTGGCTGTGGCCGCAAGGCCTGGGCAGCGATGAGCACGGCGATCCGCGTTTTCACACAGGTCCAGAACGCGCTCTGCATCATTACCCGGCCGAGCACTATGTCTATTGGCGCAAACGTTATCCACAGATCGGTTGGTGTGCACCGGCGTTCGGCGAAAACCTCTCGACCCATGGTTTGACGGAGGAGCAGGTGTGTCTGGGCGACATGTTCCGCTGGGGCGGCTCTTTGCTGCAGATCAGCCAGCCGCGTTCGCCGTGTTATCGCCTGAGCCATCGCTGGGGGTTGCAGTCTCTGCCGCAACAGGCGCAGGACGCAGGTCGTTGCGGCTGGTTCTATCGAGTGCTCAAGCCTGGTTTCGTCAGTGCCGATCAGCCATTCGAGCTGATCCAGCGCAGCTACCCCGGGCTGACCGTGGCCTGGGCCTTACGCTGTTTTTATCAGGAGCCTCTGGAGCATGCAGGTTTGAAGAAACTGGTGGATTGCCCGGCGCTGTCCTCACGCTGGCGCGATATTGCGATCAAGCGCATGCGCACCGGCCGGGTCGAAGACTGGTCTTCACGTTTGCTCGGCCTACCGCTTGAGGGGCTGCGTGCATGAGTCTGTTCAACCTGCGTCGCAATTCCCCAAGCCTTGATGATTTAACGGCGGATCGGTGTTGGTCATCCCGGGGCGATAACCTTTCCAGCGAGTGCCTGATGCCCAGTGTCGAACGACCCCGGCAGATTTTTGTTCGTGGCCAGGGTTCCTGGCTGTGGGACAGCGCAGACCGCGCGTATCTGGATTTCACTCAAGCTGGTGCGGTCAACAGTCTTGGTCACAGCCCTTCGGTGTTAGTGAATGCCATTGCCTCTCAGGCCCAGGCGCTGATCAATCCGGGTGCCGGTCTGCACCATCGCGCTCAGCTCAATTTGGCCCCTCTCTGACTCCCGAACCGTCTCGCGGTATAACGCGTCGCCTCATGCCTGATTCTTTTGGTATGGGGCGTTTTTTTTGTCTCCGCGCTTTGCGAAACACCACCTCGTGCTTGAGCGATCGTTAGAACAATGGCTTTTTAACGGAATCGGCATGGACGGCTGCTGCCACTGCGAAAAGTTTCCACGGTGGCTGACATTGGAGATATATACCACTGAGTGGTATGTTTGTGAAAAGGATGTCTATGATGTTCAGGTTATTCAAGACCAAACGCTTTGCGACTCAAGCCAGCAAAGCGTTGATTTGCGATGCAGCCCTGATTGCTGCATTCAGCGAAATGCTCAGCGGACAGGCTGACAATCTCGGCGGCGGAGTGTGGAAGAAACGCTTGGACGCAAATCGCCACCGCTCGATTGTCTTGGCTAAGGGTGGTTGTTACTGGACTTTCAGTTTTTGTTTGCCAAGCAGAACCAAAGCAACATCAGCAGGTCGGAGCTGGTTGCTTTCCGGGAGTTGGCCAAGGCCTATGAGGGCCTGAGTGACAGGCAAGTCCAGCAGTTGTTGGACATGAAAGAGTTTGTGGAGATAAACCATGAGTAGGAAATTCAAGAGTGAAGCACTTGAGTCGATCCATGATTCGGCCAGTGCTCTGCTTTCGGCCCGGGCTATCAGCAAGACCACCATGCGCCAATTCGATGAATCATGCCTGGCGACTGTGCCTGCTGAAATTCCAGCGGAGCAAATCAAACAATTGCGCGAGCGCAGCAATGTCAGCCAGCCAGTGTTCGCGCGCTATCTGAATACCAGCGCCTCCACCGTCAAACAGTGGGAGTCGGGTGACAAGCACCCTAGTGGCATGGCGCTCAAACTACTGAGTATCGTGCAGAAGTACGGTATCGAAATACTCGCTTGATGCGGCGCGTTCGGACGATCTTTTCGGGACGCCTGGGTCGCATCGACGGATTACAAATCCATCAGCTCCATCACCCGCTGATAAAACAACCACTCCTGCTCTAGCGCATGGGCCAGATTGCTGGCCTTGCGAAAGCCATGACGTTCATCGGGGTAGTAATGCGCTTCGGCCGGGAGGCCGTTGTCCTCTAAGGCCTTGATCATGTCGCGGGTCTGTTGCGGCACGACCACTGCGTCGAGCTCACCCTGGAAGAAAATCACCGGCACGCGGATATTGCCTGCGTGCAGGAGTGGACTCCGGGCGTTGTAACGTTCGGCGTCCTGTTCGGGGTCGCCGATCAGCCAGTCGAGGTAATCACCCTCGAATTTGTGGGTGGTGCGGACCAGGGCGGTCGGATCGCTGACGCCGTACAGACTGGCGCCGGCAAGAAATACATTCTGAAACGCCAGTGCACACAGGGTGGTGTAACCGCCAGCACTGCCACCGCGAATGAAGGCTTTTTCGCCGTCGATCAACCCTTGTCCAGCGAGGTAGGCGACGACCGAACAAGCGTCCTCGACATCCACTGCGCCCCAACTCAAATGCAACGCCTGTCGATAGGCGCGACCGTAGCCGGTGCTGCCGCGATAGTTGAGGTCGGCGATGGCAAAGCCCCGTTGCACCCAATACTGGATGCGTGGATCGAGCATCGGATAGCAGGCGGAGGTTGGGCCCCCATGGATAAACACCACCAGAGGCGGTTTAGTGGCGCCGTTCATGGCGGGGTAGAAAAAACCATGGGCTTCACCCTTGCCACTTGGGTAGCGCAAGGTTCGCGGACAGCTGATCTGGTCGGCGGGCAACGGCGCAACGCCGCCAGCCAACACCTCGACTCGATGAGTGTCGCGGTTGATGGCGACCACCGCGGATGGGCTGACTGGCGACGCAGCGATGCAGTAAATAAACTGTTCATCCAGCGCCAGATTGCGAAAGCGGCTGTAGTCGCCGGTGAAATCCTGTAGCGAACCATCGCCTTGGCACAGTCCGAGTCGGCCAAAACCATTCTCGGTCCAGCTCGCCAGATAGGCACCTTCACCCAGCGGCAGCCATGTGCTGCTACCCAGTTGCCAAGGCGCGGGTGCGTGATCCGCTTCAGCGCTGGAGAGCGGGTTCAAGCCTGATTCGGATTCGATCCATGGCTGCCAGAAACCGCCGCGATCGGTCAGGCAATACAGGCGATTGGCCTCATCAAAGCGAGGTTGTTGCAGGGATTCTTCAGTGCCATCACCGGCTACACAGCGCGGCGCGCTCCAACTGCTGTCGGCCTGACGCTCGGCGACCATCAATCGCGTAGAGGTCCACGGCTGGTGCGGGCGACTCCATTCGATCCACGCCAGTCGCTGACCGTTTGGGCTCAGGGTCGGCGCGGCATAGAAGTCGGCGCCTTCAACCAGTAACCGGCGTTGTCCATTGGCGACATCGATAGCGATCAGTCGGTGTTGATTGTGGTTTTCCTCGACGGCCAGAACCTGCCCGTCAGCGAACTGCAAATCGCCGTAGCGGCACTCGCCCTGGGTCAACGCCTGGGGCGTCTCACCTTGCAGCGATTGCCGATAAAGCTGTTGATCCGCTTCGTTGACGAACACCAGCCCGTCAGCGCTCAGGCAGAACGAACTGCCGCCATATTCATAGACTCGACTGCGTACGCTGAACCCCGACGGCGTCAGGCAGCTGGTCTGGCCGTCGCGCCGGTACCAGATTCGGCAGGTAGCGTCTTCGGGGCGGTATTCATTCCAGAACAGGCCGTGCGGGCCGACGCGCAATTCAGCGAAGTCGATACCGGCAGCAACGGCTTCGGCGGCGCTGATGGGTTCAACCTTTAATGATGAGGTGTGAGTTTCGTTCATTGCGAAAGGCCAGTTGTTCGATGGTCTGGGTAGCGTGTTCGGCTTCTTCGCGGGCCTGAAGGATCACGCCGTGATGTTCTGACTTGCTGCACACCGGGTCAGCGTTGCTGGCGTCACCCGTGAGCATGAATGCCTGGCAGCGGCAGCCGCCGAAGTCCTTTTCCTTTTCATCGCAGGAGCGGCACGGCTCGGGCATCCAGTCGTAGCCGCGAAAGCGGTTGAAGCCGAACGAGTCGTACCAGATGTGCTGCATGCTGTGGTCGCGCACATTCGGGAACTGCACCGGCATCTGTCGTGCGCCGTGGCACGGCAGGGCGGTGCCGTCCGGGGTCACGGTGAGAAAGAGGCTGCCCCAGCCGTTCATGCAGGCTTTGGGGCGTTCTTCGTAGTAGTCCGGGGTGACGAAAATCAGCTTGCAGGGATGCCCTTCGGCTTCCAGTCTGGCGCGGTACTCATTGGTGATGCGCTCGGCACGAACCAGTTGCTCTTTGGTCGGTAACAGGCCGACGCGGTTGAGCTGCGCCCAGCCGTAGAACTGGCAGGTGGCGAGCTCGACAAAGTCCGCTTCCAGCGCGATGCACAGTTCAATGATGCGGTCGATTTTGTCGATGTTGTGCCGATGGGTGACGAAGTTCAGCACCATCGGATAGCCGTGGGCTTTCACCGCACGGGCCATTTCGAGTTTTTGCGCGAAGGCTTTTTTCGAGCCGGCCAGCAGGTTGTTCACCTGCTCGTCGCTGGCCTGGAAGCTGATCTGGATATGGTCCAGCCCGGCCTTCTTGAAGTCGCTGATTTTCTGCTCGGTGAGGCCGATGCCCGAGGTGATCAGGTTGGTGTAGAAACCGAGTTTACGGGCTTCACCGATCAGCTCGGCCAGGTCCTGACGCACCAGCGGTTCGCCACCGGAAAAGCCCAACTGCGCGGCGCCCATTTCCCGTGCTTCGCGGAATACCTTGATCCACTGTTCGGTACTCAGCTCCTTGCCTTGCTCGGCGAAATCCAGCGGGTTTGAGCAGTAGGGGCATTGCAGCGGGCAGCGGTACGTCAGCTCGGCCAGCAGCCACAATGGCAGGCCGATCTCAGGCCTGGGCGGTAGCGGCTGAGCCTGCTCAGGCGAGTTCGATCCAGTGCTTGGCACGGGCGACCTCCATGAATTGTTCGATGTCGTCACCGAGCTCGGGTACGCCGGGGAACCGGGCGTCCAGTTCGGCAATAATTGCCGCGACATCGCGCCCACCGTCGATCAGGCCGCCTATCAGCGCGGCACTCTCGTTGAGTTTGATCATACCTTCGGGGTACAGCAGCACGTGGCCCTTTTGCGCTGGTTCGTACTGGTAACGGTAGCCGGTCCGCCAGCTCGGGATCTTGCCGCGATCGAAGCTCATAGGGTTATTCCCTTATGCCAGACCCGTTGCCCGGTCACGCTGTGATAAGGCGGGCGGTTCAGTTCGTAGGCCATGCTCATGGCATCGAGCATGCTCCAAAGGATGTCCAGTTTGAACTGGAGAATTTCCAGCATGCGCTCCTGGCCTTCCCGAGTAGTGTAGTGCTGCAGAGTGATCGCCATACCATGTTCTACATCACGTCGAGCCTGGCCCAGGCGAGTGCGGAAATACTCATAACCGGCCGGGTCGATCCACGGGTAGTGCTGCGGCCAACTGTCGAGTCGCGACTGGTGGATTTGCGGGGCGAACAGTTCAGTCAGCGAGCTGCTGGCAGCTTCCTGCCAACGGGCCCGGCGGGCGAAGTTGACGTAGGCGTCCACGGCAAAGCGCACGCCGGGCAAGACCAGTTCCTGGGAGCGTAGCTGATCCGGGTCCAGACCGACGGCTTGGCCGAGACGTAGCCAGGCTTCGATGCCGCCCTCTTCACCGGGCGCGCCGTCGTGGTCGAGCAGACGCTGAATCCATTCGCGGCGCACTTCCCGATCCGGGCAGTTGGCCAGGATCGCGGCGTCCTTGAGCGGGATGTTCACCTGATAGTAAAAGCGATTGGCGACCCAACCCTGGATCTGCTCGCGGGTCGCCCGGCCTTCATACATCGCCACATGGTAGGGGTGATAAATGTGGTAGTAGGCGCCCTTGGCGCGTAGCGCCTGTTCGAATTCGGCGGGGGACAGCGGTGTGTCAGGCATTTCGGTTCTCCAGCGGAACAACCGTGAATTTTTATGTCGTCTGGTCGGGCGCCATCGCGAGCAAGCTCGCTCCCACAGGGAATTGCGGTCACTGGAGGTGCGAGGCTTGCCCGCGATTGATCGTGAGACGATCCCTGTTACAGCTCAATACTCATTCCGTCGTAAGCCACCTCGACATTTCGTCGTACAAGTTCGGCACGTTCGGCCGAGTCTTCATCGAGTATCGGGTTGGTGTTGTTGATGTGGATAAGCACTTTGCGCTGCTTGGGCAACCGCTCCAGCACGTCCAGCATGCCGCCGGGGCCGTTCTGTGCCAGATGTCCCATTTCCCGACCGGTTCGGGTGCCGACGCCACGACGCTGCATTTCGTCGTCATCCCACATCGTGCCGTCCACCAGCAGGCAGTCGCTGCCAGCCATGATTTCCAGCAGCGGTGCGTCGACCTTGCCCAGGCCAGGGGCGTAGAACAGCTTGCCGCCGGTGTGCAGGTCTTCGACGATCAGCCCGATGTTGTCGCCGGGGTGCGGGTCGAAGCGATGCGGCGAATAGGGCGGCGCGGCACTGCGTAGTGGCAGGGGGGTGAAGCGCAGGTTCGGACAGGCCGGGATGGGGAATGTGCCGTCGAGCTCGATACGATTCCAGCTCAGCCCGCCGTTCCAGTGAGTGAGCATGGTGAACAGCGGGAAGCCGGTGCTCAGGTCTTCATGGACCATGTCGGTGCACCAGACCTGATGCGGGCAGCCTTCGCGCAGGCTGAGCAGGCCGGTGGTGTGATCGATCTGGCTGTCCATCAGGATGATCGCGCTGATCCCGGTATCGCGCAGGGTGCGGCCCGGTTGCATCGGGGCGAAACTCTGCAACTGTGCGCGGATGTCCGGCGAGGCGTTGCACAGCACCCAGTTCACGCCATCATCGGAGATCGCGATGGATGATTGAGTACGTGCTTCGGCCCTCAGGCTGCCGTCGCGAAAGCCTGCACAGTTCACGCAGTTGCAGTTCCACTGCGGGAAACCGCCGCCGGCAGCGGAACCCAGAATCCGGACAAACATGGCCGCTCCTTCACACAGAAGCTGAACATAAAAACGCCCCGGCTGGCCGAGGCGTTGCACTGCGCTACAAATTAACGGTTTGCGAAATACATGGTGACTTCAAAGCCGATACGCAGGTCGGTGTATGCGGGTTTGGACCAGGACATGGTGTTGCTCCTTCAGGTGGGTGGGACGGTTGACACCTACACATAGAGTCCACCTCCAGTGGGAGATTTCAGATGCTCAGGTGGCTATCTTGGCAAGTTCCAGCTGGTGATTAGCCTCCGCTCTTGAAGCAAGCTTATTGCAGCCCGGTAATGATCATTTTGCCACTTGCCAGGAGTCATCCGGGGACGGCCCGTTGGCTAGACATCTCCAGCCGCCTTCGGCCTGATTCAGTCGGTGAGCGGCGTCCACTACTGTGCCTCGGTCCAGCGTCAAAACAGCCTTTTGCAATGGCTCCAGGTAATCCAGCGGATGGCCGGCCAATCTGCCTTGCCACAGCAGTTCAGCGGCTTGGGCGACGGGCAGGGCGCTGCTGTCCAATTGTGCCGCGAGTGTCTGACGCTGGTGAATGAAAGACGAATCATCAATAGCCAAGATTAGTTCAGGAATCCGCTGAAGGAAGATTTCGATGTGTTCGAGGATGTCGCGCAATGAAGTGCCTGGCGACTGCACGCCGAACACTAGCCCGGTTTGCCCATTGATCTGCCGCACCGCGTTGAAGACCGCATAACCCAGTTGCAACTCCACCCGCAGGCGCTGGTAGAAAGGTGACTGGCAAACCTGCGCGAGTAAACGCCAGGCGGCTTCGTCGGCAATGTTCTGGGTGGGTGTCGGGCAGAACAGCAACAGCGCGTGTTCGCTGGACTCGGTTGGCACCTCACTCCATAGACGCTGTGAGCGAATCGATCGCGCAGGTGATACCTGGTTGTCGGGGATGCCCGGCATTCGGTTCAGTGCGCCACTGATCGCGGTCTGTGTGTGGGCAGGCAAACCTAGTACCAACCCATCCCAGTGAGCGCTCGACCAGAGTTGTTGCAGTTCGGTCACAGTGACTGCCTGCTGCGCTGGTTGCTGGAAATATCCCAGGCAATGCTCGGGCAGTGCTTTTAGCAACTGCCGAATGGGGATCAGCGGGGGAGTCCTGGTTGGCTCGCCATGTTCTTGCCAGAAGTTGGCGTCGGGTTTTGTCAGACGCTGCAACGCCTGTTCGAGAATCGCCGGCATCGGCCCATGAACGCCGGACAGTTTCAGCAGCCATTCATTGCCCTGCGCGCTGAAGGAAAGATCGACACCGGCCTGACGGGCGTCTTCTCGCAAGTCCGACAGGCTGCTTTCGAGCTTCGGCTGAAGGCTGGCCTGCATCGTAGAGTCCAGGCGCCAGCGCAGGTAAACAGCGGCTTCGCCGGTATTGTCTGGCAGTTGCTGGCTGAAAAGCATGCTCGAATTATCACGCCGCCCACGCGAGCGATCCTGGGCAAAGGTCCGCAGGCCGCGGTGAGCGCTGGTTTGCCCGCGAATCAGCCCGGCCCGGGCGGGTGCAGTGACTTGGCGTAGAAAGGGGTTGGGCGGTGGCAGCTGCCAGGCGCCTGCTGGTTTATCTACAGAGGTTGGCTGCATCTGCTTCAAGAGTGCTTTGAGTGCGGCGACACCTTGTTCACTCAAGCCCGGCTCCCATGGCTCTTTGTCCAGACGGGCCAGCTCCAGTGCGCCGCTGACCTGCTGCCTGCGCTGTTGCAGCAAGGCATATTCCTCGCGCAATTGAGGCCAGTCAGCGTTCTCGTTGAAGAAGCTGAGCCAGTCGAAAAACAGCTCATGAATCAACGGATGTTGTTTCGATCCGCTGGCAGTGAGTGTGAATTCAATGTTCAACAACGCTTGCCCGGCGAACTGGTACAGCGGCGCGGTTTTCAGGGTATCGATCAGTTGGCGACCTTGTAACCCGGCGAGCAAACCGCCGGGTTTTGAGGCGTTTAGCCACGTACACAGAAAGTCCAGCGCCTCTGGTGATGAGTCGGGCAGCTGCTCAAAGGCAAACAGCAGGTTCAGACTGTGCTCGCCAGCTTGTTGATAACGGGTGTCGGCGGTCGCCATCAATGCGGGTGGCGCACTCTGCATCACCTTCTGGCCAGTGGCGAGGGTAGCGCTGAACGCCTCCGCCAGGGCCTTCAACTCGCTAACAGGCTGTGGCCCAGCCAGGCTCAGGGTCATTTGACCGGTCTGATAGAAGCGTTGATAGAACTCGCTCAAGGCCTGCTGGAAAGCCGGGTGCGGTACCGGCAGGCTATAGCGATTCCCGGCATGAAAGGCCCGCAGCGGATGGGCCGTAGAGAGGCCATTGAACAGGCTGAACTGCTGTTGCGCCGATACATTCCGAGACCAGGCGATAAATTCAGCGTGCAGCACTTCCCGTTCGTGCAGTTGATCGGCCTGGTGCAGGCGTGGGTGGGCAAGCATGTCGCTCAAACGCTCGACTCCACCTTCAAATGCCTGTGCAGGCAATTCGAAGAAAAAATCCGTGGTGCGCTCGCTGGTGCGCGCATTCACTTGTCCGCCGTGACTTTGCACGTAGGCCATCAATCCTTGGTCTGCGGGAAAACGCGCGGTACCAAGAAATAATAGATGTTCGAGGAAGTGCGCGAGCCCGGGCCAGGCGAGCGGTACGTCGTGGCTGCCAGCGGCAACTCGCAACGCGGCTGCGCAGCGCTTCAAATGTGGTGCGTGACGCAGTGAAACCTGCAGCCCGTTGGCCAGGGTTTCAGAGTGATGATGGGGGTGGTTCAGCGCGGGCATGAGCACTTCCAGAACAGAGAAGCACTCATGCTAGCGGATAACGTCCGATCAGCGCTTGTTCAGGTCGCCATAAAGCTCGGGGCGGCGGTCAAGGAAATAGCGATTGGCAGCGCGGGAGTCGAGCATCAACTGACGATCCAGCGTTCCGGCGATCAGCATTTCATCGAGACCGGCCTGGGCGATGCGAGTGCCATCTGGCGCGGCAATGCTGCTTTGGCCGCAGTAGTGGATGTCACCTTCATCGCCGCAGTAATTGGCGTAGGCCACATAACACTGGTTTTCGAAGGCGCGAGCGCGGACGGTGACGTCGGCAATAAAGTCATACGGCACCATATTCGCAGTCGGCACCAGAATCAGCTCGGCACCAGCCAAGGCCAGGCGGCGGGCGTTTTCCGGGAACTCCAGGTCATAGCAGATCAAAAAGCCGAGTTTCCAGCCGTTCAATTCCACCAATGGAAATTCATCCGGGCCGGCGCTGAACATCGAGTGATCGAGTTCGCCGAACAAGTGCGTCTTGCGGTAGTTGCACAGGCTTTGGCCCTTGGCATCGATCACTTGCACGGCGTTGTAGATCTGACCGTCATCGGCCCGCTCCGGGTAGCCATAGAGAATGGCGATACCCGAAGCCTTGGCGATGCCCGCAATGTGTTGCGCCGAGGCCCCGTCTCGCGCCTCGGCCAGAGCGCCGACCGCCTCGACGCCGATGTTGTAGCCGGTCAGGAACATCTCCGGCAGCACCAGCAAATCAGCGTCCTTGGCTTTCATTGCCAGTTTTTGCAGACGTTGCAGATTACCCGCGACATCCAGCGGTAGCGGCGGGCATTGGTAGAGAGCTACGCGCATATCGGACTCCCGTTACTCGGCCAGTGCGATCGGGCCGATTTCATGGAACACGTCGCCCGGGCCCGGGTTTTGCGCATGAGTTTCGCCGCCGAAGTGTTTCATGATGCCCCACACCGCATTCAGCGACGTCTGTACCGCGCCTTCAACCCACGCCGGCGTCCATGAAACATCGTCGCCTGCGATAAAGATCCCGCGCTGCTCAGCGGGCATGTCTTGCTGCATGAAGTGCGCGTACATACGCTGGTTGTAGCGATAGTGACCCGGCAGTGCACCCTTGAAGGCGCCGAGGAAATGCGGATCGGCTTCCCAGGACACAGTGATCGGATCGCCGATGATGCGCGCCGCGATGTCGACTTTGGGGTAGATCTTCTTCAATGCGTCGAGCGCCAGCTTCACGCGTTTTTCGATCGGTTGCGGAAGCATTTTCAGTGCGTCGCTCATCCACGAGTACGACAGGCAAATAACCCCCGGCTTATCGTCGCCGTTGTCGAACAGGTAGGTGCCACGGGTCAGGCGATCGGTGAGGGTCATGCTCATCAGGTCGCGACCGGTTTGCGGGTCCTTGTCCTTCCAGAATGGCCGGTCGACCATCACGAAGGTTTTCGACGACTGCATGTAGCGCGTGCGGTCCAGTGCCATCCACATTTTCTGTGAGAACAGCGACTCTTCGCACTCGATCTGGGTGGTCAGCAACCAGCTCTGGCAGGTGGTCAGCACCGCAGCGTATTCGCGGGTGTCGCCCCAGTTATCGGTGACGCTGAAGCGGCCATCGGCGGCGCGGGCAATGCGTTTCACCCCGGTACGCGGTGCGCCGCTGTGCAGCGAGCTCAGGCTGGTGCCTTCCGGCCAATGAGCACAACGCTCGGGTGCATGGCGCCAGATGCCCAGCGGCACTTGCTCGACACCACCGACCACCAGGTGCTGGTGGTCATCGCAGTTGGTCATGACCACGCGGAAGATTTCCAGCATCGAGTTGGGGAAGTCCGAATCCCAGCCACCGGTGCCGAAGCCCACCTGGCCGAACACTTCGCGGTGATGGAACGACAACCTGGCGAAGGCTTTGGAGGTGGCGACGAAATCGTAGAACGTGCGGTCATCCCACAGTGGGACCAACGTGTTCCACAACTCTTTGAGACGTGGCACATCGCGGTCGCGGATCGCTTGCTGGATCTCGCCGAAGCGCGAACCTTCCTCCAGTGCATCAGCCCAGGCGTCGGCGACTTCCTGGAACAGCGCCGGCAGGTCGGCGAGTTTTTGTGCGTAGTGGGTCTGGCCTTCGAGGTCGATCACTGTGCTGCCCGAGGCGGGCGTCAGTGGGTTGGGGAAGGGTTTGGTTTCCAGGCCGAGTTTGTCGACATAGTGGTAAAACGCGGTGGACGACACCGGGAAGCGCATGCCGCCCAGTTCGGCGATGATTCCTTCAGCGCCTTCAAAGGCCTGAGAGCGCAAACGGCCACCCATTTTCGAGGCTTCATACACCACGGGTTTCAGGCCCAGCTTCATCAGCTCGTAAGCCGCCACCAGCCCGGCGATCCCGGCACCGACGATCGCCACTTCGGCGCCGTGGTTTTGCACCGGAATGCTACCCAGGCCTGCCGGATGCTCGATCCAGTCATCGAAAGCGAAGGGGAAGTCCGGGCCGAAAATAGTGACCGGTTTTTTACCGTCTGCAGGATGGCGATTTTTCTTGTTCATGGCTGACCTTGCTGTCGACTCGGCGTTGAGCGCTGAGTATAGGAAAAGATGACAGCCATTTTAGGGAGCCTGGAGCACGTTAATAAGACGCAATGTGTCGTCAATCTGGATGCTTATTGAGCAATATGACGAGAATGTTGAGCTAAATGAATGTTTGGCTCAATGTGCGCAGGGGATAGTCGCCGTCCCCAAAGGCTCGGTTAAACCCTTAAACCGGCTGCCCACGATCAATCTTGCTGCTGAGGATGATCGAGGTCGTGGTTTTCTCTACGCCATCGACGCTGCCGATCTGGTCGAGCAACTGGTCGAGCTGTTCCGGCGAATCGGTGCGCAGCCACGCCACGTAATCGAACTCACCGCTGACCGCACACAGTTGCTGGACCTGAGCCATGGCGCTGAGCCGTCGCAGCACTTCCTTGCCGGAGCGCGGTTGCACGGTGATCCCGACGTACGCTTGCAACCCGCCATCGACCACCCGCTGACCGAGACGTACGCCGTAGCCGGTAATCACCCGAGCCTTTTCCAACCGCGCCAGCCGTGAGGTTACGGTGGTGCGGGCAATGCCCAGCTGCCGGGCGAGCATGGCGACGCTTTCACGGGCGTTGATCTGCAGCGCCGCGATCAATTGGCGGTCGATCTCGTCGAGAACGGGAGGGCGGGTGTCAGGCAAGGTCTTCTCCGGCGGCATGCATCAGTGGACGTGCATGTTACAGACTCGCACGCACCGATGCTCACAGGAGCGAATCGCTTACTTGCGCTGCAATTGTGCGTAGTTTTGTGGTGTGACCAGTTGCGTAGCGATCCACACATCACCTTGCAGGGCTTCGTGGTTGATCAGCTTCACGGCCGCGTCAAGGGAGCCTGCGCCAATCGCCACCGGGTCGCGGAACACACTGACAGCGAGTTGGCCTTTTTTCAGCGCCTGCAAACCATCAGGCGTACCGTCGATGCCACCCACCAGAATGTCATCGCGCCCGGCCTGACGCAGGGCCATGGCCGCGCCGATGCCCATCTCGTCATTGTTGGCGGCCACGGCATTGATGGTCTGGCCTTTGGTCAGCCATTCGTTCATCAGGTCCATGCCTTTCTCGCGCTGCCAATCGCCGGATTGTTCTTCGACGATGTTGATCTGCGGGTACTTGGCCAGTACCTCCTTGACCCCGCTGGTGCGCTTGCCGGTATCGCTGTGGGCGAGGCGCCCGAGAATCACCGCGAGGTTGCCTTTGCCGCCCATCTTCTCGGCGAGGTATTGCATTTGCATGCGACCGATGGCGTGCTCGTCGGTGCCGACGAAAACTACGCCGGCCGGCAAGGTTTCCACTTCAGGGCGGCTATTCATGTATACCAGCGGGATGCCGGCAGCGATGACTTTCTCGCTGATCTTCCTGGTCGCCGAGGTATCGGCGGGGTTGACGATGATCGCGTCGACCTTCTGGCTGATAAAGCTCTCGACCTGACTCAGTTGGCGCACCACATCGCTGCCGGAATCTTCAATTTGCAACCTGGCACCGCCAGGCACCTGTTTGGCGCGGTCCTGCATGGCCTGCACCAGATAGGAAATGTAATTGTCGTACTGACCCACGGTGACGCCGATGCGTAACTCGGCCTGGGCAGAAACGGACAGCAGCAGTGCGCATACACAGCCGAGAAAACGCTTCATGTCGTTTGATCCTTTTTATTGTCGGGCGGTGCAGAAAAGCTGCGCTCAGGAGTTCCGGGTCTCACACTATTGAAATAAATATTCCAGATCAATACGGGCTGGAATTTTATGTTTTTAGCGAAGAGCGTGCCTGCGGCTGATCTCGGAACCGTCCATGAGATTTCTTGCAGCAATTGGACTGCGGCAAGTCCCGGTCGGCATGATGTGATTGCTTATGCGTTGCCTGAGTAAACGCTGAATCGCAGAAACGCAAAAGCCGCGCAGTGCGCGGCTTTTTTGTTTGGTGGGCCCAGCAGGACTCGAACCTGCGACCAAGGGATTATGAGTCCCCTGCTCTAACCAACTGAGCTATAGGCCCTTGGTAGGCCGCGGATTATAGCGATGGTTTCTCGGCTGTGCTATCCGAAAAATCCGAAACGTTTATATGAAGAAAGCTTGTGGCGAATTCGTCGGCAGGGAGGGGAACGCTGACGATGTAGCCCTGGATCTGTTCGCAGCCCTCGGCGGCGAGGAATTCCTGCTGCGCCAGGGACTCGACACCCTCGGCGATGATGGTGAATTGCATGCTGCGACCCAACGCGATGATGGCGCGGACGATGGCCGCATCATGGGGGTCGTCAGGCAGGCCGCGGACGAAGGATTGGTCAATTTTCAGGAAGTCCAGCGGCAGGCGCTTGAGGTAGCTCAGGGAGGAGTAGCCAGTTCCAAAGTCGTCGATAGCCAGTTGCACGCCCAGTCGTTTGAGTTGATGCAGGACTTCAAGCGCTTCTTCGGCCTGGCTCATGATGAAGCTTTCGGTGATTTCCAGTTGCAGGAAACCGGGTTTAAGGCGGTTATCTTTAAGCAGCTGTTCGATCCGGCTGAGCAGGTTCGGTTGACGCAGTTGAGCGCCAGCCAGGTTGACCGATAGCGGGCCGAAGCCGTCGTAGTCCCTATTCCACGCGAACATCTGCTGACAGGCCTGCTCCAGTACCCAATCGCCAATTTGCAGGATCATGCCGTTTTCTTCGGCCAAAGGGATGAAGTGCTCGGGCGGTACGTCGCCGAAGTTTGGGTGACGCCAGCGAATCAAGGCTTCGGCACCCACTACACGCCGGTCCTTCAGGCTGATTTTTGGCTGGTAATAGAGACATAGCTCATTGCGCTCGATGGCGCGGCGCAGTTCATGTTCCAGCGCTATGCGTTCACTGGCCTGGGCGGTGAGGTCACGAGTGTAGCTTTCAACCCGGTTGCGGCCCTTGGCTTTGGATCGGTACATGGCTGCGTCGGCATTCTTGACCAGTGTGGCGACGTCACAGCCGTCCTTGGGGTAGAGGCTGGTACCAATGCTGGCACTGATGAAAAACTCGTGCTCGCCGGCCTGGAAGGGCGCAGCAAAGCAATTGAGCAGCTTGGTGGCGATGTGTTCAGCGTCACTGGCTTGCTGCAGGCCGGGAAGCAGGATGATGAATTCATCGCCCCCTAGTCGGGCCACGGTGTCGATGTCGCGCAATTGCTCTTTCAAGCGCACGGCAATGCCTTTGAGCAGCAGGTCGCCGACCGGGTGACCAAGGCTGTCATTGATATGCTTGAAACGGTCCAGGTCGAGGAACAGCACGGCGCCCTGGCCGCCGTGCTCTTGCTGGCCGTTCAGCGCCGTCAGCAAGCGACTTTCGAACAAGGTGCGGTTGGGTAGACCGGTCAGCGGGTCATGGTGGGCCTGGTAGTCGAGACGCGCCTGGGCGTGCTTCAAACTGGATATGTCCGCGAACACCGCAACGAAATGGGTGATGAGTCTGTCCCGGTTGCGCACGGCGCTGATGGTCAGCCAGCTTGGATACAGCTCACCATTTTTGCGTCGGTTGGAAATCTCCCCCTGCCAATGACCTTCGGCGGTCAGTTGATGCCACATGGCCGCGTAGAAGGCGCTGTCGTGCAAGCCAGAGGCAAGTAGCCTGGGGGTATGGCCCAGGGCTTCGGTTTCGCTGTAGCCGGTGATTTGCGTGAAGGCCCGGTTGACCGCGCTGATGTGTTGTTGCGTATCGGTGATCAAAACCCCTTCGGCGGTGCTCTCGAACACCGTGGCGGCTTGTTGCAGTTTTTCCTGCATCAGGTGGCGATCGGTGATGTCTCGGGCAATCGTCAGCATGCAGTCCTCGCCGGCAATAGGCAGTGGGCGACTGGAAAGCTCGCATAAACGGATCTGCCCGTCGTTTCGGCGGATGTGGCAGCTGAAATCGCGTACAAAGCCGTCTCGTTGCAGCATCTCCAGCAACTGTTTGCGTTCGTTCAGGTTCACCCAGATACCCAGTTCCAGTGTGGAACGGTCCAGGGACGTCGCACTATTGAAGCCGGTAATGCGACTGAAACCCTCATTGACTTCAATCAACCGGCCATCGCGCTGGCGGCTCAGCAGCAGGCCGTCGGGTGATGCATGGAAGGCTTTGGCGAATTTCTCTTCGGAGGTTTGCAGTTGTTGCTGGGTTTCTTTGAGTTGACTGATGTCGCGCACCACCACCACCAGTGCGGGGGTAGTGTCGAGTTCGAACGGTTCGGCAGAGATCAAACCGGTGAACACCTGCCCATTGTTACGTCTGAATGGCATCTCCAGATTGCGAAGACTACCGCCCTGCAAACGCTGCAAGAGAACGGGGCCGACGCCCTCTATCCCCCAGATATTCAGGTCGGTGGCGGTTTGGCCGATGACTTCCTCGGCACTCAGGCCTATCTGCTCCTCAAAGGCTTCATTGACCTCCAGCAAACAGCCGTCGGACAGCCGTGCGATCACCAGAATGTCCGGACATTGCTGAAATACCGACGCGAACTTCTGCTCGGACAGACGCAAGGCCTCTTCGGTTCTCTTGGTTTCACTGATATCGATCATCAAGCCGCGCAGAACCGGTTCATGGCCATGTTCAATCAGACTGACGATATCGCGAACCCACAGGCAGCGGCCGTCGGCGGTGATGACGCGGTAGTCGAGGCTGTGATCGCGGCCAAGCAACACCTCATGGTCGCAAAAGGCCTGGGCTCGAGTCAGGTCGGCGGGATGAATGATGTTGCGCCAAAAGCCTGGAATCAGCCATTGATACAGGGGATAGCCGAGCAAGTCTTCGGCATGGGGTGATACATAGCTATAAGTGAAGTCGCTGATACGGGCTTCCCAGGCAATCGCTGAAAGGCTCTCTACCAGCCCGCGGTAATGGTATTCGCTGCTGCGCAGCTCTTGTTCCAGCGCAACCCGGCGGGAGATCTCCGAGCTGAGTCGGTGATTGATGCGGATCACTACCGCCAACACGGTGAACAGCAGAAGGACGCCGGGCAGGCCGTAGAGCAAAAGGTCGGACCAGAAAGTGCGGTGGTCGAGGACGTTCCCCACCCAATGTTCCTGAATGGCGTTGATTTCTGCAGGGCTCATATCCGCCATTACTTTATCGAGGATGCCGATCAGAATCTTATTGCCTTGTGGTACGGCCATCGCCAATTGATAGCGATAAGGCGTTTCGCCGCTGACGTAGAGCCCATCGAGTTTGAGCTGCCGCAGACTCCAGATACTGGAGGCGAGATCGCCCACGACCGCATCCACCTGATCGGTAGCGAGTGCCTCCAACGCTGAACTGACATTTGGCAAAGCGACCAGATTCAGGTCTGGATGGTGTGCGCGCAATAGTTCATGAGGGGCGTAGTTCTCCACCACGGCAATTTTCAGGCCGTACAGATCTTCGATTTTTTGTGGTTGTGCCCCACGTTCGTGAGCAAGAATCACGATCGGAAAGTCCAGATAGGGGCGGGTGAAGGACAGGTAGCGCTGGCGCTCAGGCGTCGACATGATCCCTGGCAAGAGGTCCAGCTTGCCTTGTTTGGCCTGTTCCAGCACCTCGGTCCAGCTGACTGGCTCAATGGGGATGACTTTGATGCCCAGGCGTTCCTTGATCAGCTTGATGTAGTCCGCCGCCAGCCCCTGGTAGCGGCCCTCTTCATCGCGATACTCGAAAGGTGGCCAGGACGCATCGACACCCAGACGCAGTTCCGGGTGGGTTGTAAGCCAGCTACGTTCTTCGTCGGTGAGCGTCAACGCGCCGGCCGTTGAGGTCCAGGCAAGCAGTGACAGCAAAAGCACGGCCAGCATTCTGGGCATAACGGTCTCGTTATGGCTCGGGGGGATTGTTTCGAGTGTAGACGGGCATTTTGGCGGGAGTGAAGTGCGGGGGATTTAATCTGTTGAAAGCAAAACCCCCAGCAGGGCTGGGGGTTTTGTGATCACTCGTCGAGGAAGGAGCGCAAATGCTCGCTTCTCGTCGGGTGGCGCAGCTTGCGCAACGCCTTGGCTTCAATCTGACGAATCCGCTCGCGGGTAACGTCGAACTGTTTACCGACTTCCTCAAGGGTGTGGTCGGTATTCATGTCGATGCCGAAGCGCATGCGCAGAACCTTGGCTTCACGGGCAGTGAGGCCGGACAGTACTTCGCGAGTCGCTTCTTTAAGGCTCTCAACAGTGGCGACATCGATTGGCGACTGCATGGTCGAGTCTTCGATAAAGTCACCCAGGTGGGAGTCTTCGTCATCACCGATCGGGGTTTCCATGGAGATCGGCTCTTTAGCGATCTTCAATACCTTGCGGATTTTGTCCTCAGGCATTTCCATGCGTTCGCCCAGCTCTTCCGGAGTCGGCTCGCGACCCATTTCCTGCAGCATCTGCCGGGAAATACGGTTGAGTTTGTTGATCGTCTCGATCATGTGCACCGGAATACGGATGGTGCGGGCCTGGTCGGCGATCGAGCGAGTGATCGCCTGACGGATCCACCAGGTGGCATAAGTCGAGAACTTGTAGCCGCGACGGTATTCGAACTTGTCCACCGCTTTCATCAAGCCGATGTTGCCTTCCTGGATCAGATCGAGGAATTGCAGGCCACGGTTGGTGTACTTCTTGGCGATGGAGATCACCAGACGCAAGTTTGCTTCAACCATCTCTTTCTTCGCGCGGCGGGCCTTGGCCTCACCGATCGACATGCGACGGTTGATGTCCTTGATCTCGGCAATCTTCAAACCGGTTTCTACCTCGAGCGCAGTCAGCTTCTGCTGGCAACGAACGATATCGGCTTGAAAGCGACCAATGGCTTCAGCGTATTTGCTTTTGCCTTTGGCCAGTGCGTCGGTCCAGCTTTCGTCAACTTCATTGCCCGGGAACTGGCGCAGGAAGTCGGCACGCGGCATGCGTGCATCACGAACGCAGAGCTGCATGATCGCGCGCTCTTGCTGACGCAGACGATCGAGAGCACTACGCACACGCTCAACCAGGCCTTCGAATTGCTTCGGAACCAGTTTGATCGGCATGAACAGCTCAGCCAGGAGCAACATTTCGGCGATTGCCAGCTTGTTGTCGCGACCGTGCTTCTTCAGCGCCTTGCGAGTGACTTCCATCTGATCGGACACTGCGCCGAAACGCTGTGCAGCGATGATCGGATCCGGACCGCTTTCGGCTTCTTCTTCGTCATCAGCGCTGGCTTCGGCGTCGTCGTCGTCGGAATCGTCATCCGCTTTCACGGTTTTCGAATCGACAGGCGGCGGAACTTCGGCGGCAGGCGGCGCAATGCCGTCGTCCGGGTCGATATAACCGCTCAGAACGTCGGACAGGCGGCCACCTTCGGTGGTGACGCGAGTGTACTCGGAGAGTATGTGGTCAACCGTGCCAGGGAAGTGCGCGATTGCGCCCATCACTTCACGGATGCCCTCTTCGATACGTTTGGCGATTTCGATTTCGCCTTCCCGTGTGAGGAGCTCAACTGTACCCATTTCACGCATATACATGCGCACGGGGTCAGTGGTGCGGCCAATGTCGGTCTCAACCGCTGCCAACGCTGCGGCCGCTTCTTCAGCGGCTGCCTCGTCGGTATCGGCGTCGGCCAGCATAAGGGCGTCCGCATCCGGAGCACTCTCGTGTACGGGAATCCCCATGTCATTAATCATGCGGATGATGTCTTCCACCTGTTCCGGATCTGAAATATCCTCCGGCAGGTGGTCGTTGACCTCTGCGTAAGTCAGATACTTCTGCTCACGACCCAGGGTGATCAACTCTTTGATACGAGACTGCTGTTGCGCTTTTCCGGACATAACACCCTATCCACTGAAGGTCTTGGCGGGCAAAAAACAAGCCGAGGATTATACCTGAGCTATGACCTCACGCGCCAGTTGAGGTCGGGTTTGATGCGGAAACCTTTTGACGGAGCAGGTCGCGCATCTGGTTTGCTTCTTCTGGACTCAGCCCAGATTGGTTCGCTTTTTTGATAAGTTGTTCCAGGTTTCGTTCGCGTTGACGTGCAGATAGCCTAGTAATGGTGTCGAAAAACTGTTGTTCAAGGTTATCGCCCTCAATCAGCCATTCCTTTTCTGCCAGCGCTTTGAGCAGGCGCCCCTGTTCGGTGCCATGCCAACGCGCAATCAGTTGAAATGAGTTTAGCTTAGGATTCTTTTGTACGGCTTCGAGCAGTGCTACCAACAGCTGTGTATTAGTGTGGTCCTCGGCAGCGAAGTGCCCGGCGTCTTCAACTTTTTCGGCCAGTTGCGGGTGATGAAGCAGCGTGCGCAGTGCTGCCAGCGTTGGCGGCTCCACGGCTGCCGGGGTACGTGGGCCGCGAGGCTGGTCGCGATCGTCCTGACGCTTGCCCTTTTTGTCCCAGGGTTTGTTTTCCCATTTCTTGCCGCCAGTCCCTGATTTTTTCGGCGTCCACTCCTGTTGAGGTGCATATGCCTCTTGAGGTTGGTGGTAATCGGCGTAATCAGGCATGGCGTCATAGTCAATGCCAGGGTCGTAGGCGGGCGGAGCTTCCTGTGGTGCGCTGTGCACCAATTGGCTGACCGCCTCGCTGTTGAGTCCGGTGATTTCAGTGAGTCGCTGACGCATTAACGTGCGCAGGTTGGCGCCGGGAACCTTGTCGATCAGCGGCGCTGCGAGGGTGGCCATATGGGCCTTGCCTTCCAGGGAGCGCGGATCGGACTCTTCGGTCAACTGCTGAAAAAAATAATCGGCCAAAGGCTGTGCGTGCTGGTTGATGCGCGCCCGGAAGGCGTCAGTGCCTTCGGAGCGGACCAGAGTGTCCGGGTCTTCACCTTCAGGCAGGAACAGAAAGCGCGCACGCCGTCCGTCCTGCAGGCTCGGCAAGGCGGCTTCAAGCGCGCGCCAGGCGGCATTGCGTCCCGCCTGATCGCCGTCAAAACAGAACAATACGCTGGGGACAACGCGAAACAGGCGTTTCAGGTGTTCTTCGCTGGTGGCGGTGCCAAGCGTGGCGACAGCATTGCGCAAGCCTTGTTGGGCGAGAGCGATGACATCCATGTAGCCTTCGACGACGATGATTTCATCGAGGTTGCGATTGTTCTTGCGCGCCTCGAACAGGCCGTAGAGTTCCTGGCCTTTATGGAATACCGGAGTTTCCGGTGAGTTCAGGTATTTGGGTTTGTCGTCGCCCAGTACCCGGCCGCCGAAAGCGATGATCCGCCCGCGACTGTCGCGGATCGGAAACATGACGCGATCACGGAAGCGGTCGTAGCGCTTGCCGGTTTCAGCATTCTCGATCAGCAGGCCGGCATCGATCATGGCTTTCTGTTGCAGTGTGTCGCTGCTCAGATGCTTGAACAGATTGTCCCAGCCGGGCGGGGCGAATCCGAGGCCAAAGTCCCGGGCAATTTCACCGGTCAGGCCGCGGCCCTTGAGGTAATCGACGGCGGCTTTGCGCGCGGGATGGCTTTTCAGCGCCTGGCGGTAGAAATCGGCAGCAGCGGTGAGCAGCGGGTAGAGCGGTGAGTCGGTCGGTTGCCGGGGTTTGTGTGGTCGGCCACTTTCTTCTCGGGGTATTTCCATGCCAGCGGCTTTGGCCAGCTCTTCGACGGCCTGGGGGAAGTCCAGGTTATCGTGGTCCATGATGAAGCCGAGGGCGTTGCCACCAGCGCCGCAGCCGAAGCAGTAGTAGAACTGCTTGTCGGGGCTGACGCTGAAGGAGGGGGTTTTTTCTTTGTGGAACGGGCAGCAGGCGGTGTAATTCTTGCCGGCCTTTTTCATTTGCAAGCGCGAGCTGACCACGTCGACGATGTCGGTGCGGTTCAGAAGGTCGTCAATAAAGCTCTGGGGAATTAGCCCGGCCATGGCGTGCTCGTCATCACTGCGCGGAAATTAAACCCAAGCGAAGGGCGGTCGATGTCTGGTCGTTGTTTCGAGGCGCAACAGTATGCGGCTCGACCGGATGTCGTCTGCGTGATCGCTGTCGGGAAGTGTATCTGCCGAAAATCCACTGACGTTAGTTCCAATCAGTATTCGACTACTTGAATGTGTTGCTCTGAGTCCGGCAGCGGCCAATGGCGGGCCTCGGATAGCTCATAAGCGGGCACAGGAGAACGTGCCTTGGGCTGATCGTCTGTCGAGGAATCAGGTAAGGTGTGCTCGTCGGTAGCCTTGTAAGGCTCGTCAGAAAAGACGTGCACCGCTGGCAAAAAGCCAGGCCTGACGTGATGAAGCAGATTTGTCTCGGTCGCATCGGCGGCTTTGACGGTGAAGCATCAAGCGATATCCGCAAATGCCAATAGCCCGGCTGAGGGCCGGGCTTGGCAGAAGCTTGCTACGAACGTCTGCGTATTAGTACAGACGAACGGCGCGGCGCTGCTCGCGCTGAACTTTCTTGGCGTGACGCTTAACAGCGGCTGCTGCCTTGCGTTTACGCTCAGAAGTCGGCTTCTCGTAAAATTCGCGGCTACGAACTTCAGCCAGAACACCGGCTTTTTCGCAGGAGCGCTTGAAACGACGCAGAGCTACGTCGAAGGGTTCGTTCTCTTTAACTTTGACGGCTGGCATCCAGAGCTACCTTCATTCATTACCGGGGTCAACATCCTCGCGGCAAAAGTGCACTTGAAGACGTCGGTTTTTAAGGGTTGCGGATGTTAACCCCTCATCGCTAGGAATGCAAAGCCTCTGATCGAAAACCGCTGGCAGGGGCCGGAAGTGACGACTATTATGCGCGCCTTCGAATTTAGCCTCTACAAGGCGCAAACCCATGCTAGTACTGGGATTAGAAACCTCCTGCGATGAAACCGGCGTCGCACTTTACGACAGTGAGCGCGGCCTGCTGGCCGATGCGCTGTTCAGTCAAATCGACCTGCACCGTGCCTATGGTGGCGTGGTGCCAGAGCTGGCTTCACGCGATCACGTCAAGCGCATGCTGCCCTTGATTCGTCAGGTTTTGGCAGAGGCCGATTGCGTGCCGACCGAGATCGATGCCATCGCCTACACCGCGGGGCCCGGGCTTGTCGGGGCGTTGCTGGTCGGCGCCTCATGCGCTCAGGCGCTAGCGTTTGCCTGGGGTATTCCAGCCCTTGGCGTGCATCACATGGAAGGTCATTTGCTGGCGCCGATGCTGGAGGAGCAGCCTCCGGAGTTTCCGTTCGTCGCTTTGTTGGTTTCTGGAGGGCATACCCAGCTGGTTCGGGTCGACGGGATCGGCCAATACGCACTATTGGGCGAGACGCTCGATGATGCCGCCGGTGAGGCTTTCGACAAAACGGCGAAGATGATGGGGCTCAATTATCCGGGTGGACCGGAGATCGCTCGATTGGCGGCGCAAGGCGTTGCCGGACGTTTCGTCTTCCCGCGCCCGATGTGCGATCGCCCGGGTCTGGATTTCAGTTTCAGCGGCTTGAAAACCTTTGCCTTGAACACCTGGCAACAGTTTGTCAGCGCTGGGGACGACGGTGAGCAAACCCGTTGCGACATCTCGCTGGCCTTCCAGCAGGCAGTGGTGGAGACTTTGACCATCAAGTGCAAGCGAGCCTTGAAGCAGACCGGTCTCAAGCGCCTGGTCATCGCGGGTGGCGTAAGTGCCAACACGGCGTTGCGGGTTTCACTGGAAAAAATGCTCGGCGACATGAAGGGCGATGTTTACTACGCACGCCCGGAGTTCTGCACGGATAACGGCGCGATGATCGCATTTGCCGGTTGTCAGCGTTTACAGGCCGGACAGCGGGAAAGTCTGGCAATCAGCGTGCAGGCCCGCTGGCCGATGGAGCAATTGTCGCCTTTGTAAGCTTGTGTCCTGTTGGGAGCGGCCGATGATCCTGGGTCGCTTCACCATCGGGATTTAAAAATGCCGTTCGCGCCCGGCAAGCAGGTCGCGTAGATTGCCCCGATGACGCCAGACGATCAGCACTGTGAGCACGCTCATGGGCAGCAAGGCGGCAGGCTCACGCCAGGCGAGCAGCGGCAGGCTCAGCGGTGTAGCGATCAAGGCGGCCAGCGAGCTGGTGCGGGTGAGGTAGAAGGTCAGCAGCCAGGCAGTGATGGCCAGGAGTGCAGCAGGCGGGTACAGCCCCAGCAGCATCCCGGCGGCAGTGGCGACGCCTTTACCGCCGCGAAAGCGGAAGTACAGCGGGAGCAAGTGGCCGATGACGGCGCATAATCCGACCCAGGCCTGTTGCTGTAGCGGCAAGCCGGCCAGATTGGCGATCAGTACCGGCAGCAGGCCCTTGCAGAGGTCACCGAGCAGGGTCAGGACGGCCAGCTTTTTACCGGCCAGGCGCAGCATGTTGGTTGCGCCGGCATTACCCGAGCCACTCATTCGCGGATCGGGGTTACCGGTCAGGCGGCTGAGCAAAATGGCAAAGGACAGAGAGCCAAGCAGGTAGGCGAGGATTGCCAGTAACCAAAACATGCTAACTATTCCGGGCGAGGACGCCCTGATTCTAACGGCGCATTGCGCCCTTGTCGTGCTGCGGAGAAGAGTGCTTGGACAGAGTATTTATCGAGGGCCTGGAAGTCGACACGGTGATCGGTGCCTACGACTGGGAGCGGGGTATCCGACAGTGCCTGCGTCTTGATCTGAGCTTCGCCTGGGATAACCGCCCGGCAGCCGCAGGCGATGATCTGACTCTGGCGCTGGATTATGCGAGTGTGTCCTCGCGCATTCAGGCGTTTGCCGAAGAGGCGCAGTTCCAGCTGGTGGAAACCTTTGCCGAGCGTCTTGCGCAAGTGCTGATGAGTGAGTTTCAAATCCCTTGGCTGCACCTCAAGCTGACCAAGCCAGGCGCAGTTGCCGCCGCCGCGGGTGTGGGTGTGGAGATCGAGCGCGGATGTCGCTAATTCAGGTGTTTCTAGGTCTCGGTAGCAATATCGCGCGCGAACCTCATTTGCAGGCGGGGCTGGATGCTCTAGCCGGTTTTCTGGTGGATGTGCGCTGTTCGGCGGTGTTTGAAAGCCAACCGGTGGGCATCAAGAGCGGTCCGTTCTTCAATCTGGTGGTATCGGCCTACACGGATCTGCCACTCGTGGAGCTGGATCGTCGACTGAAATTCATCGAGGCGGACAACGGTCGTTATGCACCGGATCGCAAGGGCTTGCCGCTGGACATCGATGTGCTGCTTTATGGCGATCTGGTGGGCAATTTCGACGGTTTGATCCTGCCTCGCGCAGAAATCCTGAAAAACGCGTTTGTACTGTGGCCGTTGTCGTTGATTGCGCCCGACAGACTGCATCCGGGTGTCGGCAAGAGCTTTGCTTCACTGTGGAGCGAAGCGCGAATAGATCAGGTTTTGGCGCCAGTGGCATTTGAGTGGCGTGGTGAGCAGCTAACGCCTTCGAATCTGTTGTGACGGGGTGTGCAAGGCAGGGTCGACAAGATCACAGCCCTCAGCAGCTCCTACGCTGATCCGTGTAGGGGCTACCGAAGGTTAGGGTCGCGTTCGGATGATCTTTTGATTTTGCTTATTGCTGCTCTTTGTAATTCTTCAGCGCCTTAAGGCGTTCTTGTTTCAAAGCTTCGCCCAGTTCCGGTCCTTTGAAACCTTGCTCCAATAACGGCTGAACCGCCACGTTCCGCGCTGCGTTCGCTGCGCCTCTCAAATATTGCGCCTGTGGGTAACTTCTCTGCTCGAAGCCGTTGCGACCCCGTGCGTCCATTTCGCAGGCTGCGATGAACTCTTCAAAGCGCTGCGGTCGACGATAGACATCAAAGCTCTGCAGCAGCTCCAGTAATGTCGAGGGCTTGAGTTCAAGGGCGCGATGCCCGTGAGTGTGGTACTCGCCGACCAGCAAGGCCAGCTCCTGGCAATCCCTTGGCGCTTTGAAGCGTTCGTTCACCGCCTTGATCAGGCGCAATCCCTTGTGTTCATGGGCAATGTGTTTCGGCCACTGACTTTCTGGTGTCAGCCCTTTTCCAAGGTCGTGTAGCAGGCACGCCCAGCGTACTGTCAGTGGTTGAGCGTACAAAGCAGCTTGTTTGAGGACGCTCAGGGTGTGTGCGCCGCTGTCGATTTCCGGGTGATGAGCTTCGGGTTGCGGCACGCCGAACAGGGCATCAACTTCGGGAAGCAATACTTTAAGTGCGTCGCAATCGCGCAGCACTTGAATGAACACCTGAGGCTGGTTTTCCATCAGGGCGCGGGAAATTTCTTTCCAGCTGCGCTCCGCCGTCAGTGCTTCAAGCTCGCCTGATTCGCTGAGCTGGCGCATCAGTTCGAGGGTTTCAGGGGCGACGCTGAAACCAAGCTCGGCATAGCGTGCGGCAAAGCGGGCTACCCGCAGAACCCGGAGCGGATCTTCGGCGAATGCGGGTGAAACGTGACGAAGTACGCGGGCATCAAGATCTTGCTGACCATGATAGGGGTCGGTCAAGGCGCCTTGGTCATCTTCGGCCATGGCGTTGATTGTCAGGTCGCGGCGGATCAGGTCTTCTTCAAGCGTGACTTCCGGGCTTGCGTGAAAAGTGAAGCCGCAATAGCCGTGACCACTTTTGCGTTCGGTCCGGGCGAGCGCGTATTCCTCACCGCTCTGCGGATGCAGAAATACCGGGAAGTCGGCGCCTACCGGGCGATATCCCTTCGCGAGCATTTCTTCCGTGGTGGCGCCCACCACAACCCAGTCGATGTCGGTGACAGGCCTGCCCAACAAGCGATCACGCACTGCGCCGCCGACTTTATAAATCTGCATAAAAAAACCTCCGTTAGCTCGACAGGATAACCCTTGCGTCGAACTTACGGAGGTTTTGGGGGAATCAAAGGTGGATGACTGCCAGGTCCAATCGGCCGTAATCGCCCTCGCTATGCTCGCCTTTCGGCGGTACGTGATGGGTTTTCATCACCTGGTCGCCTTGCAGGGTTTCCAGGTGGATATCGAAGCCCCAGAGCCGGTGCAGATGCTTGAGTACTTCGTCGGTGGAATCTCCCAGCGGTTTACGGTCGTGCTGCTGGTGACGCAAGGTAAGCGAGCGGTCTCCCCGCCGGTCGATACTGTAGATCTGTATGTTGGGCTCGCGATTGCCCAGGTTGTATTGCGCCGCCAGGGTTTCGCGGATGATCCGATAGCCGTCTTCGTCGTGTATCGCCGGAACCAGCAGATCTTCCTTCTGATCGTCATCCAGGATGCTGAACAGCTTCAGATCGCGGATCACCTTGGGTGACAAGTACTGCAGGATGAAGCTCTCGTCCTTGAAGCTGCTCATGGCGAATTTGATGCTGGAGAGCCAGTCGGTACCGGCGATTTCCGGGAACCAGCGGTAGTCTTCTTCGGTGGGCGCTTCGCACATCCGCCGGATGTCGCGGTACATGGAAAAACCCAGGGTGTAGGGGTTGATCCCGTTGTAATAGGGGCTGTCGAATCCAGGTTGAAAGACCACGCTGGTATGGGAGGACAGGAACTCCATCATGAACCCATCGGTGACCAGCCCCTCGTCATACAGGTCGTTCATCAAGGTGTAATGCCAGAACGTAGCCCAGCCTTCGTTCATCACCTGGGTTTGGCGTTGTGGGTAGAAGTACTGCGCTATCTTGCGCACGATGCGCACGATTTCCCGCTGCCATGGCTCCAGTAATGGCGCGTGTTTTTCGATGAAATAGAGGATGTTTTCCTGAGGTTCGGCGGGGAAGCGCGCATTATCCTTGTCGCTGAATTTGTCCGCCCCTTTGGGAATGGTGCGCCAGAGGTCGTTGATCTGCTTTTGCAGGTGTTCTTCCCGGTCTTTCTGCCGGCGCCGTTCTTCCTCCGCCGAGATCGGATACGGGCGTTTGTAGCGGTCGACGCCGTAGTTCATCAGAGCGTGGCAGGAGTCCAGCAGGTCTTCTACCGCATCGATCCCGTGGCGTTCTTCGCATTGCATGATGTACTGCTTGGCGAACACCAGATAATCGATGATTGAGCTGGCATCGGTCCAGGTGCGGAACAGGTAATTGCCTTTGAAAAAACTGTTGTGTCCGTAGCAGGCATGGGCAACCACCAGTGCTTGCATGCAGATGGTGTTTTCTTCCATCAGGTAGGCGATGCACGGGTCTGAGTTGATCACGATTTCGTAGGCCAGCCCCATCTGGCCGCGAGTGTAGGACTTTTCAGTGCTGAGAAAGTGTTTGCCATAGGACCAATGGTGATAGCCCAGTGGCATGCCGACAGAGGCGTAGGCATCCATCATTTGCTCGGCGGTAATCACTTCGATCTGATTGGGATAGGTATCGAGCGCGTAGCGATTCGCGATACGACTGATTTCGCGGTCGTAGGCCTGAATCAGCTCAAACGTCCATTCTGAGCCGGTGGATATAGGGATACGTTTCTGCTCTCTGGCGGTCATGTCACTAACCTGCGCTGGAAGAGTTCACGAAAGACCGGATAGATATCTCCGGCCGAGACCAATTGTTGCTGGGCGAAAGTATCGACAAAGGCTTCGGCGATCCGTTCGTATTCGAACCATAGAGCCTGATGTTCGCGCGGGGTAATCTCAACATAAGTGTAGTACTGCACGAATGGCATGATCTGGTTGATCAGGATGTCGCGGCAAATCGGCGAATCATCGTTCCAGTTGTCGCCGTCGGAAGCCTGGGCTGCGTAGATGTTCCATTCATTACTTGGATAGCGTTCGGCCATGATTTCCTGCATCAGCTTCAAGGCGCTGGAAACGATGGTGCCGCCCGTTTCGCGGGAATAGAAAAACTCTTCCTCGTCGACTTCCCGGGCGCTGGTGTGGTGGCGGATGAACACCACGTCGATCTTTTCGTAATTTCGCTTGAGGAACAGGTACAGCAGGATAAAGAAGCGTTTGGCGATGTCCTTGGTCGCTTGTGTCATGGAGCCGGAGACGTCCATCAGACAAAACATGACGGCTTTCGAGCTGGGGTTGGGCTGTTTGATCAACAGGTTGTACTTGAGGTCGAAGGTGTCGAGAAACGGTACACGATTGATGCGGGCGCTAAGACGCTCGATTTCCGCTTCCATTTCCTGAATATCGCCGAAATTATCTGGCTCTTCGCGTCTTAGGCGCTCCAGCTCGTCTTTTACCTCACGCAGTTTTGCCCGACTGCTGCCGGACAGCGCAATACGTCTGGCGTGGGCTGAGCGCAGCGTGCGGATGATATTGATCCGCGAAGGGTTGCCTTCATTGCTGATACCGGCGCGGACGGTTTTAAACGTGTCGGTTCCGGCCAGGTTGCGTTTGACCAGGTTGGGCAGTTCCAGGTCCTCGAACATGAATTCGAGAAACTCTTCCTGGGTGATCTGGAACACAAATTCGTCCATGCCTTCGCCGGAATTACCGGCCTTGCCAGGACCTTTTCCGCCACCTCCACCAGGTGGGCGAGGGATATGCTGACCGCTGCTGAACTCTTTGTTTCCGGGGTGAACCACCGTTTGCTTGCCGCCGCGCCCATGGTGAAGCACCGGCTCGTCGATATCGCGACCGGGAATACTGATCTGTTCGCCATGCTCCATGTCGGTGATGGAGCGACGGCTGACGGCTTCTTCAACTGCCTTCTTGATGTGATCACGGTAACGCCGCAGAAACCGTTGGCGGTTAACCGTGCTCTTGTTCTTGCCATTGAGACGTCGGTCGATCACATAGCTCATGACTGCTCCTTAGAAGCTGTCTTGAAAAGCCGAGAGCGGGTCGGGCTGTGTCGAGTGGGGTGGCGCCACGCGCATTTCTGCGTCGTGCGGGCCACCCGTTCTCTGTCTGAGCCTCGCTACCGACTTTCAAACACCTCCCTGAAGCCTGTGTAACAGAAATCGTTGACACAGGCCTCTGGCTAACGACAACCGGTGCGACCGGCAGCGGGTTACTGTGATTTTCTGACCCGCAGGTACCACTCGGAGAGCAGTCGTACCTGTTTGTCGGTGTAGCCGCGCTCGACCATTCGTGTGACGAAGTCGTTGTGTTTTTGCTGGTCCTCTTTGCTGGCCTTGGCGTTGAAACTGATAACCGGCAGCAGATCCTCGGTGTTCGAAAACATTTTCTTCTCGATCACCACCCGTAGCTTCTCGTAGCTGAGCCAGGTTGGATTCTTGCCGTTGTTGTTGGCCCGGGCGCGCAACACGAAGTTGACGATTTCGTTACGGAAATCCTTGGGATTGCTGATGCCGGCCGGTTTCTCGATTTTCTCCAGTTCTTCGTTCAGGGCTACGCGGTTGAGGATTTCTCCGGTTTCCGGATCGCGGTACTCCTGATCCTGAATCCAGAAGTCGGCGTAGAGCACGTACCGGTCGAAGATGTTCTGGCCATACTCGCTGTAGGACTCGAGGTAGGCTGTCTGAATCTCCTTGCCGATGAACTCGATATAACGTGGTGCCAGATACTCCTTGAGGAAGCGCAGGTAGCGCTCGCGGGTTTCCGCCTGGAATTGCTCCTGTTCAATCTGTTGTTCGAGCACATAGAGCAGGTGTACGGGGTTGGCGGCGATCTCGTGGGGGTCGAAGTTGAAGACCTTGGACAGGATCTTGAACGCAAATCGGGTCGAGAGCCCATTCATACCCTCATCGACCCCTGCGTTATCGCGGTACTCCTGAATCGACTTGGCTTTCGGGTCCGTGTCTTTGAGGTTTTCGCCGTCATACACGCGCATTTTCGAGTAGATATTGGAGTTCTCCGGCTCCTTGAGTCGCGAAAGAACGGTGAATTGCGCAAGCATTTTCAGGGTGTCGGGCGCGCAATGGGCCTTGGCCAGAGAGCTGTTGAACAGCAACTTGTCGTAGATCTTCACTTCATCGCTGACGCGCAAGCAGTATGGCACTTTGACGATGTAGATCCGGTCGATGAAGGCTTCGTTGTTCTTGTTGTTGCGGAAGGTGTGCCATTCCGATTCGTTGGAGTGCGCCAGCAAGATGCCGGTAAACGGAATGGCGCCCAAGCCTTCGGTACTGTTGTAGTTGCCTTCCTGAGTTGCCGTCAGCAATGGGTGCAGCACCTTGATCGGTGCCTTGAACATTTCGACAAACTCCATCAGGCCCTGGTTGGACCGGCACAGAGCTCCGGAGTAGCTGTAGGCGTCTGCGTCGTTCTGCGGGAACTCTTCCAGTTTGCGGATATCGACCTTGCCCACCAACGCAGAAATGTCCTGGTTGTTTTCATCCCCAGGCTCGGTCTTGGCGACGGCGATCTGATTGAGGATCGATGGGTAGAGCTTGACCACCCTGAACTGACTGATGTCACCGCCAAACTCGGCCAGGCGCTTGGTCGCCCAAGGCGACATGATGGTACTGAGGTAGCGCCGTGGGATACCGAAGTCTTCTTCGAGGATCTGGCCATCTTCTGTGGAGTTGAACAGCCCAAGAGGTGACTCGAAAACAGGCGAGCCCTTGATTGCGTAGAAGGGCACTTTCTCTATCAGCTGTTTCAGCTTCTCGGCCAGGGACGATTTACCGCCTCCGACGGGGCCAAGCAGATAGAGGATCTGCTTCTTCTCTTCCAGGCCCTGAGCGGCGTGGCGGAAGTAGGAGACGATCTGATCGATGCACTCTTCCATGCCATGAAAGTCTTCAAAGGCCGGATAGCGGCGGATCACCTTGTTGGAAAAGATTCGAGACAGCCGCGAGTTGGCAGAAGTATCCAGCAATTCCGGCTCGCCGATTGCCAGTAGCAGGCGTTCGGCTGAAGAGGCATAGGCGCTGCGATCCTTTTTGCAGAGCTCTAGATACTCTTGCAGCGTAAGTTCTTCCTGGCGTGTGGACTCGAAACGTTGTTGGAAGTGGCTAAAAATACTCATGACGTCACCTCGCTCGATACGTGGAGCCGACGCCGGATCAGTCAGTCGAGTGCTGGTGCAACTGAAATCCAGTTGCCTTGTACCCCCCCAGAACACTTTCAAAGCTATTGACCTTGAAAGCTAATACCGATGACCCGAACGCCGGTGTACCGGCTCTCCCCTAATTTGGATGGCCTGTGCCTAAGGATAGTTCGGAATCAGAGAGGTCAAGGCGCAATGCGCAATTAGTTCTGGTCGACCGTTCGTCAGCCAGGGCGCAAGCCCACGGGGGGCGCGGGCTAGAGCTTTAGAAAAAAATTATTCAGAAACGCCTTGCGCGATTTCCGAGGGGTAAATTGTGCGCCATAGTTCAAAGCCGCCGTCCAGGCTGTAGACGTCGGAGAAGCCTTGGCTGATCAAATACGCGGCCGCGCTTTGACTGGAGTTGCCGTGGTAGCAGACTACGACCAGTGGTGCATCCAGGTCCGCAGCGCGGATAAAGTCGGAGATGGAGTGGTTGTCCAAATGCAGTGAGCCGCTAATGTGGTTCAGGGCATAGGTCTGCGGGTCGCGGATGTCGACCACCACTGCACCTTGCTCACGCAGGGCATGGGCTTGTTCGGGGGGGATGCGTTTGAATTCGCTCATGGCGGGCTCCTGTGGCCTGGCTAAAAGCGCGGTTCAGCGCTTTTCGGTGGTCAGTAATTGTTCGGGGGTGGAGTCGGTGGCAGGCGGTTTGACGTGGCCTTGAGCATCGCACTTGCACTCCAGGCGTTCACCGGTGTCGATATTCAGCAGCGTCATGGCGCCGCCCCAGACACAGCCGGTGTCGAGGGCGAAGAGGCCTGGCTCATTGCATTGGCCTCCGAGGGCGGCCCAATGACCGAAGACGATCTTCAGGCCTTTGGTCTTGCGTTCCTTGTGCTGGAACCAGGGTGCATAGCCTGGCGGGGCTGTATCTATGCCTTCCTTGCCTTTGAGATCGAGTTTGCCTTCGCTGGTGCAGAAGCGCATGCGAGTGAAATAGTTGGTGATCACCCGTAGGCGAGCAGTGCCTTTGAGGTCGCTGTCCCATTTCACCGGTTCGTTGCCGTACATGCCATCCAGATAAGGGGCGAAGAGGTTGTCGTCATGTAACGCTTCTTCGACTTCGGCTGCGCACTTCAGGGCTTTTTTCAGCGTCCATTGCGGCGGTATGCCGGCGTGGACCAGTACTATTTCGCGCTGTTCGTCGTAGTGCATCAGCTTTTGCTGGCGCAACCATTCAAGTAGCTCTTTGCGATCCGGCGCTTCGAGAATCTCGCGCAAGGTATCGGCTTTCTTCAGACGCTCGATGTCCTGCCAGACGGCCAGCAAGTGCAGGTCATGATTGCCGAGAACGCAAACCAGCGATTCGCGGATGCTGTAGAGAAAACGCAGGGTTTCCAGCGACTGCGGGCCGCGGTTGACCAGGTCACCCACCAGCCAGAGGCGATCTTTGGCGGGATCGAAGGCGACCCGCTTGAGCAGGCATTGCAGTGGTTCGAGGCAGCCTTGCAGGTCGCCGACGGCGTACGTCGCCATCAGTGCAGGGCTCCGGGCACCGCCAGGCGGAAAGGCGCGATGATGGCGTCGAAGTGTTTACCGTCTTCGGCGAGCATCTGATAAGTCCCCTGCATGTTGCCCACGCGGGTAGTCATCACGGTGCCGCTGCTGTAGGTGTGGCTCTGGCCGACGTCGATCAGCGGTTGCTGGCCAACCACACCTGCACCGCGAACCTCTTCGACATGCCCGTCGCCATCGGTAATGACCCAGTGCCGAGAGAGCAACTTGGCCGGTAGCAGGCCATTGTTCTTTACGGTAATGGTGTAGGCGAAGGCAAAGCGGTCTTGCTCGGGCTGTGACTGTTCTGCCAGATAGCGAGTGACGACGCTGACGTCGACCTGATAACGAGGATCGGACATGCAAAAGGCCTTAAAAGCAAAGCGGGACGCGGGGCGTAACTGATTGAGGTCAGTCTAGGCCAAGTATCGGGTAGTAAACCAGACATGAGGGCCGGTGTCCTACCCGATAACGCTTCTGGCCTGTCAGATGTCGGCAGGTTGCTCGGCGACTTGTTCGCTGAGCTTGTCGGCCAGACGGACAAAGGCCGCCAGATCGAGCTGCTCTGGGCGCAGGCTGCCATCAACGCCGGCGGCTTCGATTTCAGCATTGCTCAGCAAGGCTTTGAGGGTGTTGCGCAGGGTCTTGCGGCGCTGGTTGAAGGCTTCGCGAACGACGCGCTCCAGCAAACGATGGTCTTTGGCCGGGTGCGGCAGCACGGCGTGCGGCACCAGGCGGACGATCGCCGAGTCAACTTTTGGTGGCGGGTTGAACGCGCCGGGGCCGACGTTGAACAGGTGTTCGACCCGGCAGTGGTACTGAACCATAATCGACAGACGGCCCCAATCGCCACCGCCGGGACCTGCGGCCAGACGCTCGACCACTTCCTTTTGCAGCATGAAGTGCATGTCGCGGATCAGGCTTGAATTGTTCAGCAGGTGGAAGATCAGCGGCGTGGAGATGTTGTACGGCAGGTTGCCGACGACGCGCAGGCTGTTGGGGGCGGCATTCAGGCTGCTGAAGTCGAACTTCAGTGCATCGCCCTGGTGAAGGTTGAAATTGCTCTTGCCGGCGAATTGCTGGTTGAGGATTGGGATCAGGTCCTTGTCCAGTTCAACCACGTCCAGTTGGGCGCCGCTGTTGAGCAGGCCTTCGGTGAGCGCACCCTGACCCGGGCCGATTTCCAGCAGGCGGTCTTCGGCTTTGGCGTGTATAGAGCGCAGGATACGGTCGATAACGCCGGCATCGTGCAGGAAGTTCTGGCCGAAACGCTTGCGCGCCCGGTGTTGGTAATGCTCGGTCATAAACGGGTCTCGGCCATCTGGTAGGCGGTTTCCAGGGCGACTTGCAGGCTGCCGGTGTCGATTTTTCCGCTACCAGCCAGGTCCAGGGCGGTGCCGTGGTCGACTGAGGTGCGGATGATCGGCAAACCGAGGGTCACGTTGACTGCCGCGCCGAAGCCTTTGTATTTCAGCACGGGCAGGCCCTGGTCGTGGTACATCGCCAGCACCGCGTCGCAGTGCTCCAGATACTTGGGGGTAAACAGAGTGTCGGCGGGCAAGGGACCACGCAGGTCCATGCCTTCAGCGCGCAGACGCTCCAGGGTTGGTTCAATGATGTCGATTTCTTCGTGGCCCAGGTGTCCGCCTTCGCCGGCATGCGGGTTGAGTCCGCAGACGAGGATGCGTGGCTGGGCGATGCCGAATTTTTGTTGCAGGTCGGTGTGCAGAATCCGCGTGACCCGCTCCAGGCGTTCAGGGGTGATTGCATCGGCAATCTCCCGCAATGGCAGGTGCGTGGTGACCAGCGCGACCCGCAAGCCGTGTGTGGCGAGCATCATCACCACTTGAGGGGTGTGGGTCAGGTCTGCGAGAAACTCGGTGTGGCCGGAGAAAGCGATTCCCGACTCATTGATCACGCCCTTATGCACAGGTGCGGTGATCATTCCGGCAAAGTGCCCGTCCAGACAGCCTTGGCCGGCGCGGGTCAGGGTTTCCAGTACAAACGATGCATTGGATTTATCCAGCTGACCGGCGATGACCTTGCTCTGCAGTGGGGTGTCCCAGACATACAGGCTGTCAGCTGGGGCGGGTTGATCCGGCCAACTATCCGGGGTAACCGGTAGCAGGTCGACAACCACACCCAGCTGCACGGCCCGCTCAAGGAGCAGGTCGCGGCTGGTAATGGCAATCAGGGGATGCGGCTGGGGGTGCGCGGCGAGCAGCAGGCACAGGTCGGGACCTATACCGGCAGGCTCGCCCGGTGTCAGCGCGAAACGTTTGGGTTTCACTGCGATGCCCGGTCAGCGCCAGGGAGTTTGATCTCTACGTAGGCTTCGTCACGGATCTGACGCAACCAGGTTTGCAGCTCTTCGTCGTATTTGCGGTTACGCAGTACAGTCATCGCTTGCTGCTCGCGGGCCTGGGTGGTGCTGTCGGTGGCGCGGCGGCCAAGGACTTCCAGGACGTGCCAGCCGTAAGGGCTCTTGAACGGTTTGGACAGTTGGCCCTGTTGGGTTTTGGCCATCACTGCGCGGAACTCGGGCACCAGGGCGTTCGGATCGATCCAGTTCAGGTCGCCGCCGTTAAGCGCGGAGCCCGGGTCTTCCGAATATCTTTTCGCCAGTTCAGCAAAGTCTTCGCCGGCTTCAATCCGGTCGTAGAGTTTCTGGGCAAGACGCTTGGTTTCTTCTTCGCTACGAATTTCGCTTGGTTTGATCAGGATGTGGCGCACGTGCACTTCGTCGCGCACCTGAGTCTGGCCGCCACGCTTTTCCAGGATCTTCAGAATGATGAAGCCGCCTGGAGTACGCATCGGCTCGGTCACTTCGCCGACAGACATCGAACTCAGCATGCGATCAAACGGTGGTGGCAGTTGCGCGGCTTTACGCCAGCCCATCTCGCCGCCTTCCAGCGCGGTTTCACTGGCGGACCTGGCGATTGCCAACTGACCGAAATCGGCGCCTTGCTTGAGTTGCCTATAGACATCGGCAGCCTGGCGTCCGGCATTCTGAATCGCTTCAGAGTTTGCGCTTTCCGGAGTAGGAATCAGGATATTGGCCAGACGGAACTCTTCGGACAGCTGCATTTTGCCCAGGTCCGAGGCCAGGAAGTTCTTCACTTCCTGCTCTGATACCTGGACACGCTCAGCCACACGGCGCTGACGTACACGGCTGATGATCATCTCGCGGCGAACCTGATCACGAGCGTCTTCATAAGACAGGCCGTCGTGGGTCAGGGCGGCGCGGAACTGGTCCACGGTCATATTGTTGCGCTGGGCAATGGTGCCGATCGCCTGGTTCAGCTCTTCATCAGTGATACGGATGCCGGAACGTTCGCCGATCTGCAGTTGCAGGTTTTCGACGATCAGGCGGTCGAGCACCTGCTGGTTCAGCACGCTGGTTGGCGGCATGCCGCCACCGCGCTTGGCGATGGTTTGTTGAACTTCATGAACCCGTTGGTCCAGTTGGCTCTGCATGACTACGTCGTTATCGACGATGGCCACCACTTTATCGATGGGCTGCACCGCAGCGTTCGCTGCGGTACCCAGTAACAGCGCGCCCAGCATCAGCGGGCGCAGACAATCAGAAAGCTTGGTCTTCACGTTCACGATAACCTTGAATGCCTTTGTTAAGGAAGCTCTCTACTTTGGTGCCAGTAACGCCACCGAGACCCTTCAGAACAATTTGGAGGAAGATGCCATGGTCGCCTTTTTCGTTTTGCGGGGCTTCTTGACTGAACTCGTCATAGGAAACCCAGTAACGGTTGATCAGGCGCAGTTTCCAGCAGCAGTTGTCGTACTCGAAACCACCGAAGGCTTCCAGAGTGCGGTTGCGGTTGTAGTCGTACTGCCAGCGGCTGATGGCGTTCCATTGCGGCACGACCGGCCAGATCACCGAGAAATCGTGCTGCTTGATCTTGTAATAGTCTTTCACGAATCCCGGAGTGCCTGGAGTGCCGTAGTCGCCACCACCCACTGTCCACTTACCGGTGGTCTGGTCATAACGGACCTGATCATTGCGATAGCGATAACCGGCGTTGATGACCTTGTTCGGGTTGTCTTCCGGCTGGTAATGGAACATCGCGCTGCCGGAGCGAGGGCTGCGGCTGTCCGGGTCCCAGTTGTAGTCGGCGGTGGTGCGCCAGTCACGGTTGAAGCGGTATTCGTACTCAAGTGCGTAAGGCGAAACCTTGGAGTGTGCATCGTTGCGGGTGGTTGCATCGATGCCCGGCAACTGGACTTCGCGATCCTTGAAGTAAACGGCCTGGCCGACGCTGATGCGTTGGCGCTCAAAGCCATTGTCTTCAATCCAGCGGTTGGTCACGCCCAGCGACAGCTTGTTCTCGTCGCCGACACGATCAGAGCCAGAGAAGCGGTTGTCGCGAAACAGCGAAGCGTAGTTGAACGTGTACTCGCCAGTGTCGAAGACAGGGATGTCGGTTTGGTCTTTCTCTGGCACATAGAGATAGAACAGGCGCGGCTCAAGGGTCTGGCGGTAGTTTTTGCCGAACCATTGAGTGTTGCGATCGAAGTACAGACCGCTGTCGATGCTAGCGATAGGTACGCCGCGGTTCTGATTGTTGTTGAAGTCGCCATTGATGTTATCGGTACCGGCCGCTGCCGCTGCTTGCTGTTGCGCAACGATCTGGCTCTTGCCTGTTCCATCGAGACTCAGATCGTACTGGGTGAACTTGTACTTGAGCGATGGTTTCAGGAAGCCGTAAGTCCAGTTGAGCGGCAGACTGACAGCCGGCTCAAGATCAAGGCGGTCACCGTTTGCACGCGCCAGACCCACAACGTTTGTATCTAGCCGTGGCGAGGCATTGCCGTTTTCATCGATAAAGTCGCCGTTTTTCAAATTACGGTCAAAGCGTACGATTTCGGTGTTGTACGCGAAATTCAGCCCGCCTGGATGGTACGGCAGCGCACCGTTGAAGGTGATCTGCGGCAAGCGGTTGTACGGTGTGATGTTGGAGACGGTTGCCAGCTGATAGGCCTGTGCGTTGATTCGCGCGACGTAATCGTCGCCGCGGTAGGTGACGACACCCTGCTGGTTCACGTAGTCGGCAGTTCTGACACCAATCTGATCGGTTTCCAGATCCTGGAAATAATACGGATCGCTGATCTTGGTGTAGTCGACTTCTGTCAGTGTGCGCGAATCAAGTCCGCCCTTGTGCTGCCAGTTGAGCATGTAGCGGGTTTTTTCGTAACCGGTCTGCTTGCTGCGTTCAGTGTCGTCGTCATTCAAGTAAGCAGCACCAAACTGACCTTCACTGCTCTTGGTCAGGTAGCGGAACTCGCCTTCCATCAACATCCCGCGCTTGCTCATGTAGCGCGGATACAACGTGGCATCGTAGTTGGGTGCCAGGTTGAAGTAGTACGGGGTGACCAGCAACAGGCCGGTTTTGGTACCGCTGCCAATGGTCGGTGGCAGGAAGCCGGACTGGCGACGGTTATCGATCGGGAAGTAGATGTACGGGGTGTAGAACACCGGAATGTCTTTGACCCGCAGCGTCACGTTGGTCGCGGTGCCGAAGCCGGTCGCCGGGTTCAAGGTGATGTTGTTACCCTTGAGCTGCCAGGCGTTGCTGTTCGGTTCGCACGTGGTGTACGTACCATCCTTGAGGCGGATGATGGCGTTCTCGGCACGTTTGGCGTACAGCGCGCTGCCGCGCACGCGCGACTTGTGCATCACGTACTCAGCGTTATCGACTTTGGCTTCGCCGGTATCGAGCTGCACATCGGCGTGATCGCCGACGAGCAGCGCGCCGTTGTCGCGAATGCGGACATTGCCGCTCAGCTCGCCACGGCTTTCAGCTTGATACAGGCTGGCTTCGTCGGCCTCGGCCTGCATGCTGCCCTGGCGCATGACCACGTCACCGGCCAGGGTCGCGACCTGTTGCTCTTGCTCATAGCGCGATGCTTTGGCGCCGATAAACGTTGGAGCGTCACTTTTATTCGTCGTGTCATTCATGCCCGGACGAATCGGTTCGATATAGGAACCAGAGCAATAAGGACCGGTCTCGGCCAATTGCGCAGCAGTCAGCTTCTCACGAGGCACCCAGTCAAGGTGGCTGTAGTCGGCACTGCGCGACTGCAGGCCGCGGCCCTTGGCCTCGGTGACGAGCGTGGTCTTGGTAGCGGTTTCGTTGCTGGCGCTGTTGGCTGCCGGGCTCTCGCCGTTGGAACTGACTGCATTCGCGTCATGCGCAGGGCGCGGAGGCAATTGAGCAGCGTTGGATTTTGGTGCGCAGTCCCAGGCACCCGAAGCAGACACTGAGCAGTCATACTGTTCCGCGGCGACCACGTACTGAGTGGCTAAAGGTTGCAGGGCCAGCAAACTGCCGGTAACCAACAACGGAAATTTTTTACGAAACGCGGGGGATTTCAATGCCATCTTATTAGTCCGGGCTTCCTGCGTGCCATCTGCCCGCGGTGTGGGCCGCACGCCTCTCGATGGTCTGAAAAAGATGCTGGATAATAAAGCATGACCCGCTTGACGGCTAGCGCCGTCGGAGACCCTTGCAATGCCTGACCAAGATGTACGCTTGCAACACCTGAAAGTTTGGCTCGATGAGCAATTGGCAACTCTGTTTACAGCACGCGGCTGGGGCGCCGTGCCCCCGGCTACGTTGACTGCGGCCAGCAGCGACGCCAGTTTTCGGCGGTATTTTCGCTGGGAAGGGGAGGGTCGTAGCTTCGTCGTGATGGACGCTCCACCGCCCCAGGAAAACTGTAAACCCTTCGTGGATATCGCTTTATTGCTGGCGAAATCCGGAATAAACGTCCCGATAATTTATGCCGAGGACCTCGAGCGCGGATTTCTTTTGCTCAATGACCTGGGCAACAAGACCTATCTGGATGTGATCGACGGCGAAAATGCCGACGATTTGTTCAAGGACGCGCTGCAGGCATTGCTGGCCTTCCAGCAGTTGCCAATGGATGCCGTGCTTCCCAGTTATGACGTGGCGTTGCTGCGCCGCGAACTGGAACTCTTCCCCGAGTGGTACGTGGGCCGTGAGCTGGGTATCAAGCTTGACCAGGAACAACTGGCGCTCTGGCAACGGGTCAGCGATCTATTGATCGACAGCGCTCTGGCCCAACCCAAGGTGCTGGTACATCGCGACTACATGCCGCGCAACCTGATGTTGAGCGAGCAGAACCCGGGCGTGCTGGACTTCCAGGATGCAGTCTACGGCCCGGTCACTTATGACGTGACCTGCCTGTTCAAGGATGCATTCCTCAGTTGGCCTGACGCTCGCGTGCATGGCTGGCTGAAAGATTATTGGCACCAGGCGGGTAAATTGGGTATCCCGGTACAGTCTGATTTTGAAGACTTCCTGCGTGCCAGCGATCTGATGGGCGTGCAGCGTCATTTGAAGGTGATCGGGATCTTTGCCCGCATCTGCCACCGTGACGGTAAGCCGCGTTATCTGGGCGACGTACCGCGTTTCTTTGCCTATATAGAAGCAGTGCTGGCCCGCAGGCCAGAGCTGGCGGAGTTGGGTGAGCTGTTGGCGAGCCTGCGCCAGCCGGTTGGAGCGCCCGTATGAAAGCAATGATTCTCGCGGCCGGTAAAGGTGAGCGCATGCGTCCGCTGACCCTGGCGACGCCCAAGCCATTGATTCGTGCCGCGGGTGTGCCATTGATCGAGTACCACATTCGGGCATTGGCGGTGGCAGGTTTTACCGAGATCGTCATCAACCATGCCTGGCTGGGTCAGCAAATTGAGGACTATCTGGGCGATGGATCGCAGTTTGGTGTGAGCATTCAGTATTCGCCGGAGGGGGAACCGCTGGAGACCGGAGGCGGTATTTTTCGGGCATTGCCGCTGTTGGGTGATGAACCGTTCCTGGTGGTCAATGGTGACATCTGGACTGATTACGACTTCACGGCTTTGCGCCAACCGATTGCCGGACTTGCTCATCTGGTGATGGTCGACAACCCGGCGCATCACCCGACAGGGGGGGACTTTTGTCTGGTGGACGGTCAGATACACGACGCCGGGACGGGTTCAGCCGCGCTGACTTACAGTGGTATTTCGGTTTTGCATCCAAGGCTGTTCTCTACGTGCGTCGCCGGTTCCTTCAAATTGGCGCCGCTGTTGCGCGAAGCCATGGCTCAAGGGCAGGTCACGGGCGAACACATGCATGGATGCTGGATTGATGTCGGAACCCTTGAACGTCTGGCGCAAGTAGAACAATTGCTGGAAGCGAGCCGCTGATATGTTGTGGCCAGGGACTCTGATCGGAGCCGGAGCGGGCTTTGCCATAGCCAGCATTCCGGGGGCCATGTTAGGTGCATTGTTGGGGCAGGCGCTGGATCGGCGCTTGCAAGTGCAGAGTTGGGACCATCTGCGCCAACGTTTGAGCGGGCGTTCGGCGCTGCGCAATGATGAGCTGTTGTTCGTATTGTTAGGGCGACTGGCCAAGAGCGATGGCCAGGTGCTTGAGGGGCATATCCAGCAGGCTCGTCAGGAAATGCGTTCACTCGATATGAGTGGGCCTGCGCAAAAGCGAGCCATCGCTGCGTTCAATCGGGGTAAGTCCGGGCATGATCGCTTGCATGGGTATTTGCGCCGCTTGAGTACCCAACCGCATGCAGCCGAGGGCGTTTTGCGCGCCTGCTGGCGTATGGTCTGGGCTGATGGTCGAGCCAGCAGCGCCGAACGAGAGCTGATTAATCTATGGGGTAAATGGCTGGGCTGGACACCTCAACAGGTGCAAGCGCTGGCCAGTGACTACGAGCCGCATAAAAAAAGCCTGGCCAACAGTGGCAGGGCTTATCAAGAGGCTTTGCAGGTGCTGGGTGTGACGGCCACCAGCGAGCCATTGCAGATCAAGCGTGCTTACCGGCGCCTGCTCAGCCGCCATCACCCGGACAAGATTGCTGGCACTGGCGCGACCCCGTTTCAAGTGCGCGAGGCAACCGAGAAAACTCGCGAGCTGCACAACGCTTATGCGTTGATCCGTGAGCGGCGGGATTTTCGTTAGGCATTCAGGTGACCCTGAAAAGATCATCCGAGCACGACCCGAACCTTCGGCATTGCCTACGGTTCGGTGTACATGCTCGGTGCCAGGTCGAGATCCGCTCGGCGCAAGAGCTGCCGCTGGCTGCGATCCTGGCGGGTTGCCCGCGAATTGGGCCGTTCAGTTGCCGGTGTTCCGTGGGCTTAACCAGCCGCGAACGCGCCGAAACAGTTGCTCTTGTTCGGCTGTGCTGTTTCCAGGCAACGCCTTCAAAGACACCTGAGTGAAGCGTGCGCTCTTCAAGCGTTTACTCGCCTGCAGACGTGCCAAAGCGGCGCTGCGTGCCAGCTCCTTGTCATTATAGAAAAAGTCGGCAGTTGCGACTTTCAAGGTCGGCGTCAGTTGTGCCAGCTCAGGTTTTCCATTAAGTGGCGTTTGCGCGGCGACCATTACGAACTTCTCTACGTGCGGCGGTTGTTTCTCGCTCAGGTAACGCGCGGTCCAATAAGCCCCGGTGCCATGTCCCAGCAGGACAATGCTGCGAGCGTTTTGCTGCCGCGCAAAGGCAATTGCCGCATCGATTCGGGCGAAGATCCGCTCGGCGTCAGCCTTGATTTTCTCCTCAGAACTATCGGCAGCGGCACGATCAGTGATGTCAGCCTCACCGTCAGCCGCTTGTTCGATGGGTTTGGGTGCAGCGGTGCTGGCGTCTTTGCTGCTAGTGTCCACAGGGGCAGGCGCGGGCGCGGCTTCGACAATGCGCGGCTGGCTGGCGTCGCTCTGCAGGTCGGGCAAGGTAATACTCAGGCTGCCCCAGTTGGCGTTTGGCAATTTTTGCCGCAATGGACCGATTGCTTGAGGCCAGTCAGCGGTTTCGCCGGCGCCGGGGATGATAATGACCGCACCGCTGGGTTCACTGGCATTGGCCGGTTTCCAGAGTGTGAGGAAGCTGTCGCTGCCGGCCTGCAACTGTTGCTGCTCCTGCTGTGGGATTTGTCGCTCAAGGGCCGTCGCTTCTTCCTGACTACGCTCAAGCAGCAGCTGGCGCTCTACCGGTTTTTCTTCTGCGGTTTTTGCCGTGGCGCCGGGAGGATCGGCAGCTTCGACTGAAAAGGCACAAGGCAGGATCAGCGACAGGCACAATGCGTGCAGTGCCAAGCGGTAGACAGGGGGCATCGGATATTCCAGGCCAGAAGTAATCCCGGCAGCCTAATGGGTTGGTCAGTATTTGTCAGTGTGTGAGACTTCAGATGATGCGTTTTCGCTGCCTGTTGGTTATCGGCTGTTTTTGCCTTCCCTTGATCGCGTTGGCGGCCCCTGCGCCTGCGCAGTTGAACGTCGATCAGCGTCAATGGCTTGAGCAACACGCCGAGCTGCGTGTCGGGCTAGTGATGCAAGCGCCATACGCCCAATTTGATCGCCGCTTGCAGCGATTGTCCGGGGCCAATGTCGAGCTCATGCAGTGGCTGGCCCAAGCCCTCAAGGTCGAGCTGAGTTGGCGCAACTTTGCAGATCAGGAACAGTTGGAGGCCGCCGTGCGTGACGGTGAAGTCGACATTGCCCCCGGCCTGACTCAAACCCCGGCGGGGCTGCGACTCTGGCAGTTTTCCGATCCTTATATGCGTGTACCACAACTGGTAGTCAGTGAGCGTAAAGGCGCCGGTGCGGTGGACCTGGAGAAGCTCGACAGCCAGTCCCGTGTCGCTGTACGCATGCCCAGTGCGGTTGCCGACTACCTGCGCAGCACTTACGGCCATCTCAATTTGCAGGGTGTGCCGATGGATCGTCAGGCCTTGCAGTTGCTTTTGAGCCAGCAAGCCCGGTATGCCGTGGTGGATGAAGCGCAGCTCAGTCGTTTGTCGGCCGAGCCGGAGTTCACCGGTCTGGCGGTGGTCGGTGATATCGGCCTGCCGCAATTGCTGCGGGTCGCCACGCGACGTGACTGGCCTGAGCTGGCGGGGATCGTTGAAAGGGCGCTGCATGCGATTCCGGCGCGAGATCTGGAACAGCTACACAGTCGCTGGCTGCAACCCAAATACCCGCGTCTGGTCGAGTCGCCGGGTTTCTGGCAGAACCTCTGTCTATTGCTGGCGGTGTTGTTGCTCAGCAGCATAGCCATCGTCACCTGGCTGCGTCGCCAGCGACGATGCCTTGAGCAGCGTTTGTTGGCAGCCAGAGAGGACATCGCCCATCGCGAGGCCAGCGAAGAAGCCTTGCGCCTGACGCAGTTTTCCATCGACCAAAGCACCGTGGGGATCCTCTGGGTCAACTGGGACAGCCATGTCCGCTACGCCAATCGGGCGGCCGAAGAAATGCTCGGTTATGCACCGGGCGGCGTCATCGACCGACCCTTGATCGACTTCGAGCCTGACCTGCATATGGACCGTTGGCTGACGCTTTGGAAGCGCGCCCGGGCCAGCGACGACGGACCGCAGAGCTTCGAAACCAGCTGTGTTCGTGCCGATGGCAGCATCCTGCCTGCTGACGTGTCGCTGAGCTTTCTGCGCTTTCGCGATAGTGAGTATCTGGTGGTCTATCTCAACGACGTCACTGAGCGTCGACGTGCCCTGGCCGCCTTGCAGGAAAGCGAGGCGCGACTACAAGGCATCGCCGCCAACGTACCGGGACTGGTGTTTCGCCTGGAGCGGGCGCCGGTCACCGGGCAGATCGACTTCGCCTATATCAGTGAAGGCAGTGAAAACCTGGTGGGCTATTCGCCGGCGACGTTGAGCCATCGCGACAAAGGCTTGCGCAGCCTGGTCCATCCCGACGACAAAGCCAGCTATCACCAGACCCAGGATCAAGCGCTGGATACGGATAGCGACTGGTCCTGGCAAGGGCGGATTGTGACGCGTCAGGGCGAGCAGCGTTGGGCGGAAATCAAGGCGATCACCCGTCGTCTCGAGGATGGCGCGGCGGTCTGGGACGGGATTGTCTGGGACATCAGCGAAAGCAAGCGTATCGAGCTGGAGTTGGCCGGTTCTCGCGAGCAACTGCGCGAGTTGTCCGCTCACCTGGAAAGTGTGCGGGAAGAGGAAAAGGCCCGCATTGCCCGGGAGGTTCACGATGAGCTGGGGCAAATGCTGACCGTGCTCAAACTGGAAACCTCTATGTGCGAGCTGGCTTACGCGCATCTTGACCCGGGCTTGAACGAACGGCTCAACAGCATGAAGCGTCTGATCGCGCAGCTGTTCCAGTTGGTGCGCGATGTTGCCACGGCGCTGCGCCCGCCGATTCTTGATGCAGGCATCGCCTCGGCCATCGAGTGGCAGGCGCGACGTTTCGAGGCGCGTACGCAGATTCCGTGTCTGGTCCAGGTACCGGAAAATTTGCCGGTCCTTAGCGACGCCAAGGCCATTGGCCTGTTCCGTATCCTTCAGGAGGCGCTGACCAATGTCATGCGCCATGCTCAGGCGCATACTGTTGAATTGACACTGACCCGCGAAGGTGGCGATTTATGCCTGACTGTCAGCGACGATGGTCAGGGATTTGTCCCGGCGACAGGCCGCCCGACTTCGTTTGGTCTGGTGGGCATGCGCGAGCGGGTGTTGATCATGGGCGGCAGTCTGTCGCTGGAAAGTGAGCTGGGCGAAGGCACGACATTGAGCGTGCGAGTGCCGTTGGATTAGGAGAGATGCGTGATCCGTGTACTGGTAGCCGAAGACCACACCATCGTCCGCGAAGGCATCAAACAGTTGATTGGCCTGGCCAAGGACCTGTTGGTGGTGGGTGAGGCGTGCAATGGCGAGCAGCTATTGGACGTTTTGCGACATGTCCCTTGTGAAGTGGTGTTGCTGGATATCTCCATGCCCGGCGTCAATGGCCTGGAGGCGATCCCGCGGATTCGCGCGCTGAACAATCCTCCGGCGATTCTGGTGCTGTCGATGCATGACGAGGCGCAAATGGCCGCTCGTGCGTTGAAAGTCGGGGCTGCCGGCTATGCCACCAAGGACAGCGATCCGGCACTGCTGCTGACCGCGATCCGCAAGGTCGCGGCAGGTGGGCGTTATATCGACCCGGATCTGGCCGACCGGATGGTGTTTGAAGTGGGGCTGACCGACTCGCGGCCGTTGCACTCGTTGCTGTCTGAACGTGAGTTTTCGGTGTTCGAACGGCTGGCCCAAGGCGCGAACGTTAACGACATTGCCCAGCAATTGGCATTGAGCAGCAAAACCATCAGCACCCACAAGGCGCGGCTGATGCAAAAACTCAATATCACTTCGCTGGCCGAGCTGGTGAAATACGCAATGAAACACAAGCTCCTGTAACGCGTCTCCTTTGGACGCCACATAACCGTAGCAGCTGCCGAAGGCTGCGTTCGGCCGCGAAGCGGTCGTAAAACTTCCAAACGCGATTTACCCGGATAAATCTCGATTGCCTGACTTGCGAGCGCTTCGCACTCGAACGCAGCCTTTGGCAGCTGCTACGAAGTGCGTGTAGCCATACCCATTTACGACATGCCTGTAAGGTCCGATTCCCGCGTTATATGGCTTCCAATGCAGGCCATAGCGCCCATCCCCTCGTGACATGCCCATTCACGCCATTCGTGTAGGGCAATCCCTACCCCGAACCTTCCATCCGGCTTAGGCGAATCTCTCATACCCCCCGATTTGCGTGGTTGTGAGGCTCCACTAGGCTTAGTCCACGGCAGTCAAAAACAAAAGGTGTGGGTATGAGCGAGGTCGATTCAAGTGCTGGGGCAAATGATGTTCTGGTCAGCTTTCGTGGAGTGCAAAAGAGCTACGACGGCGAGAACCTGATCGTCAAAGACCTCAACCTGGAGATTCGCAAAGGCGAATTCCTCACACTGCTCGGGCCTTCCGGCTCCGGCAAGACCACCAGTCTGATGATGCTGGCCGGTTTCGAAACCCCGACCGCCGGTGAAATCCAGCTGGCCGGGCGTTCGATCAACAACGTGCCGCCGCATAAGCGCGACATCGGCATGGTGTTTCAGAACTACGCGTTGTTCCCGCACATGACAGTGGCCGAGAACCTGGCGTTCCCGCTGACCGTGCGTGGCCTGAACAAAAGCGACGTGAGTGACCGGGTCAAGCGCGTGCTGAGCATGGTTCAGCTCGATGCATTCGCCAAGCGTTATCCGGCGCAGCTTTCCGGTGGTCAGCAGCAGCGTGTGGCGCTGGCCCGGGCGTTGGTGTTCGAACCGCAACTGGTGCTGATGGACGAACCACTGGGGGCACTGGATAAGCAACTGCGTGAACACATGCAGATGGAGATCAAACACCTGCACCAACGCCTGGGCGTGACCGTGGTCTACGTGACCCACGACCAGGGCGAAGCCCTGACCATGTCCGACCGCGTGGCGGTATTCCATCAAGGCGAAATCCAGCAGATTGCGCCACCGCGCGAGCTCTATGAAAAGCCAAAAAATACCTTCGTCGCCAACTTCATCGGCGAGAACAACCGTCTCAACGGCCGTTTGCACAGCCACAACGGCGATCGCTGCGTGGTTGAGCTGGGGCGTGGTGAAAAGGTCGAAGCGCTGGCGGTGAATGTCGGCAAGACCGGCGAGCCGGTGACCCTGTCCATTCGTCCGGAACGCGTGAGCCTCAATGGCTCCAGCGAATCCTGCGTCAACCGCTTCTCGGGGCGCGTGGCGGAATTCATCTATCTGGGCGACCACGTCCGCGTTCGCCTGGAAGTCTGTGGCAAGACCGACTTCTTCGTGAAACAACCGATCGCCGAGCTGGATCCGGCTCTGGCGGTTGGTGATGTGGTACCGCTTGGCTGGCAGGTCGAACACGTTCGCGCGCTCGACCCACTTCTAGAGGCGAATTGATCGCCCCCTTGCTTCACCAACACAAACCCTGCACGTGGAGAGAACAATAAATGTTGAGATCCCTGAAATTCACCGCCCTGGCTTTGGGCATGATGGGTGCGGCACACGCAATGGCGGCCGCGGAGCTGACGGTGGTGTCCTTCGGCGGGGCGAACAAGGCGGCTCAGGCCAAAGCCTTCTACGCACCTTGGGAAGCCGCGGGCCACGGCAAGATCGTCGCCGGCGAATACAACGGTGAAATGGCCAAGGTCAAAGCCATGGTCGACACCAAGAGCGTGTCCTGGGACCTGGTGGAAGTGGAGTCGCCAGAGCTGTCCCGCGGCTGTGACGAAGACATGTTCGAGCAGCTCGATCCGGCCCTGTTCGGCAAATCCGAAGACTACGTCAAAGGTGCTATTCAGCCTTGCGGCGTTGGCTTCTTCGTCTGGTCGACCGTGCTCGCCTACAACGCCGACAAGCTGAAAAGCGCACCGACCAGTTGGGCGGATTTCTGGGACACCAAGAAATTCCCGGGCAAGCGTGGCCTGCGTAAAGGCGCCAAGTACACCCTGGAGTTCGCTTTGATGGCCGACGGCGTCGCGCCCAAAGATGTCTACAAGGTGCTGGCCGGCAAAGATGGTCAGGACCGTGCCTTCAAGAAGCTCGATGAGCTCAAGCCAAGCATTCAGTGGTGGGAAGCGGGCGCTCAGCCGCCGCAATATCTGGCCTCTGGTGACGTCGTGATGAGCTCGGCCTACAACGGCCGGATCGCTGCCGTGCAGAAAGAAAGCAACCTGAAAGTCGTATGGAACGGCGGTATCTACGACTTCGACGCCTGGGCGATCCCAAAAGGTCTGGATAAAGCCCGTGCCGAAGCTGCGAAGAAATTCATCGCGTTCTCGGTCATGCCGCAGCAGCAGAAGACTTATTCGGAAAACATTGCCTACGGCCCGGCTAATACCCAAGCCGTACCGCTGTTGGCCAAAGATGTTCTGAAAGACATGCCGACCACTCCGGAAAACATCGCCAACCAGGTGCAGATCGACGTCAGCTTCTGGGCTGATAACGGTGAGCAACTGGAGCAGCGCTTCAACTCGTGGGCTGCGAAGTAATCACGCTCCTGTGGGAGCCGGGCTTGCCCGCGATGAGGTACACGCGGTTTTGCTGAAAGACCGCATCATCTCGATCGCGAGTTAGCCTTGCTCCTGCAACAGTTGTGTATTTTCAGATGAGCAGGGGGGGCATTCCGAAACGGGATGCCGCCCTCTGAAACGTTTAAAGATTTCCGGAGTTTGCTATGGCCATCACCGTTCCCCTGAACGAGGTCACCAGCCCCACCTTGAAGCAGCGTCTGGCACATGCCGAGCGGGTCAACCGCTGGAAGGCCCAGGCCTTGATCGCGCCCTTGGTGCTGTTTCTGTTGCTGGTGTTCCTGGTGCCGATTGTGGCGCTGCTCTACAAGAGCGTCGGTAACCCGGAAGTGGTCGGTGGTATGCCGCGCACTGTGGCGGCGGTGACTGCCTGGGATGGTCGAGGTTTGCCGGCTGAGCCGGTTTACAAGGCCGTCAGTGAAGACCTGGCCGAAGCCCGCAAGAATCAAACCTTGGGCGATCTGTCCAAGCGACTGAACATGGAGTTGGCCGGCTATCGCAGCCTGCTGACCAAAACCGCGCGAGCGCTGCCGTTCAAGACTGAACCGGCCTCTTATAAAAACGCGATGGAAAGTCTCGACGAGCGTTGGGGCGATCCGGCGTACTGGCAGGCGATCCGCCGCAACACCAGCAGCATTACACCCTATTACCTGCTGGCGGCTGTCGATCACCGCATCGACGACCTGGGCGAAGTGGCCCCGGCCACACCAGACCAGGCTATTTACCTCGATATCTTCGCCCGCACCTTCTGGATGGGCCTGATCATTACCGCGATCTGCCTGGTGCTGGCTTATCCGCTGGCTTATCTGTTGGCCAATCTGCCGTCCCGGCAAAGCAACCTGTTGATGATTCTGGTGCTGTTGCCGTTCTGGACCTCGATTCTGGTGCGGGTCGCGGCGTGGATTGTCTTGCTGCAGTCGGGTGGCCTGATCAACAGCGCGCTGATGGCGATGGGTGTGATTGATAAACCGCTGGCGCTGGTGTTCAACCGTACCGGGGTTTACATCTCCATGGTGCACATCCTGCTGCCGTTCATGATTCTGCCGATCTACAGCGTGATGAAAGGCATCTCGCCAACCTATATGCGGGCGGCGATTTCCCTCGGTTGCCATCCGTTTGCCAGCTTCTGGCGGGTGTACTTCCCGCAGACCTATGCCGGTGTCGGCGCCGGTTGCCTGTTGGTGTTCATCCTGGCAATTGGTTACTACATCACCCCGGCGCTGCTCGGCAGCCCGAACGATCAGATGGTCAGTTACTTCGTCGCCTTCTACACCAACACCAGTATCAACTGGGGGATGGCGACTGCGCTCGGTGGCTTGCTGCTATTGGCGACCATCGTGCTCTACCTGATTTACAGCTGGCTGGTGGGCGCCAGTCGCCTGCGCCTGAGCTAAGGAGAGAATCGAAATGTTGAGCCCTTACAAGTCGCCCGTTGAGCGGGTCTGGTTCTACAGCTTGCGCATTCTCTGCGGGCTGGTTCTGTTGTTCCTGATCTTGCCGGTATTGGTGATCATTCCGCTGTCGTTCAACTCGGGCAGCTTCCTGGTTTACCCGCTGCAAGGTTTCTCGCTGCATTGGTACCAGGATTTCTTCGCCTCGGCGGAGTGGATGCGCTCCCTGAAGAACAGCATCATCGTCGCCCCGGCGGCGACTGTATTGGCGATGGTTTTCGGCACGCTGGCGGCCATCGGCCTGACGCGCGGCGATTTCCCCGGCAAACCGTTGGTGATGGCGTTGGTGATTTCGCCGATGGTGGTGCCGGTGGTGATCATTGGTGTTGCCAGCTATCTGTGCTTCGCCCCGCTGGGATTTGGCAACAGCTATACCTCGCTGATCGTCGTGCATTCGGTGTTGGGTGTGCCGTTCGTGATCATTACCGTGTCGGCTACGTTGCAAGGTTTCAATCAAAACCTGGTGCGTGCTGCCGCCAGTCTGGGCGCATCACCGCTGACGGCTTTCCGTCGGGTGACGTTGCCGTTGATCGCGCCTGGGGTGATCAGCGGGGCACTGTTTGCCTTCGCGACATCGTTCGATGAGGTAGTGGTAACGCTGTTCCTCGCCGGCCCCGAGCAAGCAACGTTGCCTCGGCAGATGTTCAGCGGCATCCGCGAAAACCTTAGCCCGACCATCGCCGCCGCCGCGACGCTGCTGATTGCTTTTTCGGTGATCCTGCTGCTGACGCTGGAATGGTTGCGTGGGCGCAGCGAGAAGCTGCGTACGGCGCCAGTCTGAAGGTAGAAGTTTTTCAAGCGGGCTTGCTCGCGACAGCGGTCTGTCAGTCGGCATAAATGTCGAATGTTCCGCCGTCATAGCGAGCAAGTCCCTGCATTGGATCTTTGTTACATTCACCGGATCAATAGCAGACAAACCCCAATCCCCAGCTACTCTTGTGCCCAGCCCCCAAAACTATAAGAGGCCGAGCCGATGAGTCTGTCTTCCTTCAAAATCGCCCACAAGCTAATCACCGGCGCTGGCGCCATCGAGCAATTGGCCGCCGAGCTGACCCGCCTGGACATTGACCACCCATTGATTGTCACCGATGCTGCGCTGGTGAGATCCGGCACGGTGGAGCTTGCGCTGGCGCAACTGGGTGAACGCTCTTACGAAATTTTCGACCGGGTTCTGCCTGACCCGGAAATCGCTATTGTCGAAGACTGCATGCGCGTTTACCGCGAAGGCGGGCACGACGGTCTGATCGGCCTGGGCGGCGGCAGTGCCATCGATATTGCCAAAAGTGTCGCCGCGTACGCCGGCTACCACGGTGCCCTCGAGGATCTGTTCGGCATTGATCAAGTGCCGCGCAAAGGCCCGCCGCTGATCGCGATCCCGACCACCGCCGGTACGGGGTCGGAAGTCACCAATGTGGCGATTCTTTCCGACAAGGTCGCGCAATTGAAGAAAGGCATCATCAGTGATTACCTGCTGCCGGATGTGGCGCTGGTCAGCCCGCAGATGACCCTGACCTGTCCGCGCAGCGTCACCGCCGCCAGCGGTATGGATGCGCTGGTTCACGCCATTGAGTCCTACCTGTCGCTGAACGCTTCGCCGATCACCGACTCACTGGCCATCGGCGCGATAAAACTCATCACCAAAGCGCTGCCCAAGGCCTACGCCAATCCTTCCAATCTGCAGGCCCGCGAAGACATGGCCACCGCCAGCCTGATGGCCGGTATGGCGTTCGGTAATGCCGGAGTCGGCGCGGTGCATGCGTTGGCCTATCCGCTGGGCGGGCGGTTCAATATCGCCCACGGTGTCAGCAATGCCTTGTTGCTTGCGCATGTCATGACCTGGAACAAGATGGCCTGCGTCGAGCGCATGCAGGATATTGCCCAGGCCATGGGCGTGAAAACCGCCGGGCTGAGTGCCAATCAAGCGGCCGACAGGGCCGTGGAGGCGATGGCCGAGTTGTGTGCCACCGTGGAGATACCCCAAGGGTTACGTAGTTTCGGGGTGCCTGAGGAGGCGATACCGGCCATGGCTGTGGAGGCAGCGGGGATCGAGCGTTTGATGCGCAACAATCCGCGTAAACTGAGCGCTGTCGATATCGAGAAAATCTATCGCACCGCGTACTAGATCATTGAGGCCACAGTGCGCGTTGGAAAGCATGAGGTATACAATGCGCGCCATCGTGATTCTGCTCAGAAAAGGTGCGTCATGCAGCCCTTCGCTATTGCTCCGTCGATTCTCTCCGCCGATTTCGCCCGTCTGGGTGAGGAAGTGGATAACGTTCTCGCCTCTGGCGCCGACATCGTCCACTTTGATGTCATGGACAACCACTACGTGCCGAACCTGACCATCGGCCCGATGGTCTGTTCCGCGCTGCGCAAATACGGCATCACCGCGCCAATCGACGCGCATCTGATGGTCAACCCGGTGGATCGCATCATCGGCGACTTCATCGAAGCCGGTGCGACCTACATCACCTTCCACCCGGAAGCCACACTGCATGTCGACCGTTCCTTGCAAATGATCCGCGAAGGCGGCTGCAAGGCGGGTCTGGTGTTCAACCCGGCGACCCCGCTGGACGTACTCAAGTACGTGATGGACAAGGTCGACATGATCCTGCTGATGAGCGTCAACCCGGGCTTTGGCGGGCAGAAGTTCATTCCCGCCACCCTCGACAAGCTGCGTGAAGTGCGGGCGCTGATCGATGCGTCCGGGCGTGACATTCGTCTGGAAATCGACGGTGGGGTGAACGTCAACAACATCCGCGAAATCGCCGAGGCGGGTGCTGACACCTTCGTCGCTGGCTCGGCGATCTTCAATGCTCCGAATTACCAGGAGGTAATTGAAAAGATGCGTTCCGAACTGGCACTGGCTCGCCCATGAATGGCTTTGAGCAGCTGTTTCCCGGGCGTTTGCCACGGCTGGTGATGTTCGATCTGGATGGCACGTTGATCGATTCGGTCCCTGACCTCGCGGTAGCTGTGGATAACATGCTGCTCAAACTGGGACGCTCGCCCGTCGGTATTGAGCCTGTGCGTGAGTGGGTCGGTAACGGCGTGCAAGTGCTGGTTCGTCGCGCGCTTGCCGAAAGCATTGATCATGCTGACGTCGACGATGCCGAAGCCGAACAGGCTTTGGAGATTTTCATGGAGGCCTATGCGGACGGTCATGAACTGACCGTGGTCTACCCCGGCGCGCGCGAAACCTTGAAATGGCTGCACAAACAGGGCGTGGAAATGGCCCTGATCACCAACAAGCCTGAGCGTTTTGTCGCGCCGCTGCTGGATCAGATGAAGATCGGCCGGTATTTCCGCTGGATCATCGGCGGCGACACCTTGGCGCAGAAAAAACCCGATCCTGCGGCGCTGTTTTTCGTGATGAAAATGGCCAACGTGCCAGCCTCCCAATCGCTGTTCATCGGTGATTCGCGCAGCGATGTACTGGCGGCGAAAGCGGCAGGTGTGAAGTGTGTCGCGCTTAGCTATGGCTACAATCACGGTCGACCGATTGCCGAAGAGTCGCCGGCGCTGGTGATCGATGATCTGCGCTTTTTAATTCCCGGTTGCCTGGATCCTGCCGCTGAGATAACGTTGCCCGACGTTGCTCAACCCCCTCCAAGAGATTCCATCGTGGTGGTCACTCGCAAGCTCTGGATGAAAGTCATCAAGGCCCTGGCCCGCTGGCGTTGGCGCGCCTGACTTGATTCTGGCCGGCTATCCGGCGTGTTTGCATTACTGACCGTTAGACCCTCAAGCCACGAGGCTACTCATGATCCGCGAAGAATTCCTGCGTTTGGCCGCTGCCGGCTACAACCGCATCCCGCTTGCCTGTGAAACCCTTGCCGACTTCGACACACCGCTGTCGATCTACCTGAAACTGGCCGATCAGCCGAACTCCTATCTATTGGAGTCCGTGCAGGGCGGTGAGAAGTGGGGGCGTTATTCGATCATCGGCCTGCCATGCCGCACCGTGTTGCGTGTCCATGATCATCACATCAGTGTCACCCACGATGGTGTGGAGATCGAAAGCCATGAATCCGAAGATCCGCTGACATTCGTCGAAGAGTTCAAGGCACGCTACAACGTGCCGAGCATCGCCGGATTGCCGCGTTTCAACGGCGGGCTGGTGGGGTACTTCGGCTATGACTGCGTGCGTTATGTGGAGAAGCGTTTGGGTAAATGCCCGAACCCGGATCCACTGGGTGTGCCGGACATTCTGCTGATGGTTTCCGATGCCGTGGTGGTGTTCGACAACCTCGCTGGCAAGATGCATGCGATTGTCCTGGCTGATCCTTCCCAGGAAAACGCTTACGAGAATGGGCAGGCGCGCCTGCAAGAGCTGCTGGAAAAACTCCGCCAGCCGATCACCCCGCGTCGCGGTCTGGACTTCAGCAAGCAACAGGCCGCAGATCCCGTGTTCCGTTCCAGCTTCACCCAGGACGATTACGAACGGGCGGTGGACACCATCAAGGAATACATCCTCGCCGGTGACTGCATGCAGGTCGTGCCGTCGCAACGCATGTCCATCGACTTCAAGGCGGCGCCGATTGATCTGTATCGGGCGCTGCGTTGCTTCAACCCGACGCCTTATATGTACTTCTTCAACTTCGGCGACTTCCATGTCGTCGGTAGCTCGCCGGAAGTGTTGGTACGGGTCGAAGACAATCTGATCACCGTCCGGCCAATCGCTGGCACCCGCCCACGCGGGGCCAATGAAGAGGCCGACCTGGCGCTGGAAGAAGACTTGCTGTCCGATGACAAGGAAATCGCCGAGCACCTGATGCTGATCGATCTGGGACGCAACGACACTGGCCGGGTCTCGGAAATCGGTTCAGTGAAGCTCACCGAGAAAATGGTCATCGAACGTTATTCCAACGTCATGCATATCGTCTCCAACGTTACCGGCCAACTGAAAGCCGGCCTGACGGCAATGGACGCGCTGCGGGCGATTCTGCCGGCGGGCACCTTGTCCGGCGCGCCGAAGATCCGTGCGATGGAAATCATCGATGAACTGGAACCGGTCAAGCGCGGCGTTTACGGCGGCGCGGTGGGTTATTTCGCCTGGAACGGCAACATGGACACCGCGATTGCGATTCGCACGGCGGTGATCAAAAACGGCGAACTGCATGTGCAGGCCGGTGGCGGTATCGTCGCTGACTCAGTGCCTGCGCTGGAGTGGGAAGAGACGCTGAACAAGCGCCGCGCAATGTTCCGCGCTGTTGCCCTCGCCGAACAGACGCCTTAACGCTGATCCATAAAAAACGCGGTGCCTGCGAGGGCGCCGCGTTTTTTATTGCCTTCAATTCCCCATGTAGGAGCTGCCGGAGGTTCGGGCCGCGTTCGGACGATCTTTTGATCTTGTCGACCGTCTAGGCAACAACCTTCGTTTGCCCTTTAGAAGTCCAGGCTGACACCCACGTTGATGCCTTGTTGGGTGAAGTCGTCATCCTTGCGGATGTTGTAGCTGGCCCGCAGTGCCAGGTCCTGAGTGAGTTTGTGACTCACGCCCAGGTTGAGGCGGTTCAGGTTGGTCTGCGGGGTGTAACCGGCCAGGGTGAACCGGTTGTTCGGCAGGCTGTTAAGGTTGATGGTCAGGTGCTGGGTGTCGTCGTTGTACTCGCGTTCGTGGGCAAACTCGCCAAACACTTGCGTCTGCGGGGTAACCTGATACTTGCCCTGGATACCGACGCCAAGGCGCCTGGAGTTGCGGGACTGGTCATCGAACGTCAGCGCAGTAGCGTCGGCGCCATTTTCCGAGTAACCATCGACTTTTACCTTGGCGAAATCGGCGCTCACGAACGGCGAAAGGTGCCATGGGCTGCTTGCCTGTTGCGCGATGTCGTAACCCAGGCGACCGCTGATGCCCAGCACATAGCCGCTGGTATCGCCTTTTTCCCCGCGTTCGTTAACGCCAAGGTCGAACTTGCGCTTGAGGCTGTCGTAGTCCAGATGTCCGGCGGTCATTGCGGCGTCAGCCCACCAGCGGTTCTGCTGGTACTGGGCGAACGCTGTGCCCATGTACGTGTTGAGTTTGTATTCCGAGTCGTCCTGACCTGCATCAAGCTTCTGATGGTAGAAACCGGCAGCCACACCGACGCGCCAGGCTTCATCGAGACGGTAGCTGCCGCCGATGTTCAGGTTGTAGCCGTTGCCGTCGGCGCTTGCGCCGCTGCTTTGGGTGTCGAAGTCCTGGTGTTGGCCGCCACCAGCGACAATTGCTCGCCATTGGCCAACGCCTTGCCAGTTTTCCCAGTCAGCCAGCCACTGGTTGCGCAATTCATCCTGATGCGCGCGTAGGGTGCCCTGGGCCATTTCCGGCAGCAACGTCAGCTCCCATGGCGCGGCCAGCAAGGAGTAGGCGTAATCGGCAATCAGGCGTTGCCCCGCTTCGGTCGGGTGGACCGAGTCGTTGTAGATCAGCTTGGTCGGGTCAGGGGTGGCACTGTTGATGCCGTACCGGGCGTTCTCGGTGCAGCTGTCGCCGCTGAAGCAGGTGGCGGTCAGGTTCTGGTCGGTGGCCAAGCCGAACTGCGCCGGGTTGGCGAACGTCTCTTTAAGCAGCAGCGGAATGTTGAGCGGGATGATCTCGGCGTTGACGCTCTGCAGTCGGCTCACCAGTTCGGTGTTGAACTGGGCGCTGAGCTGGGAGGTGAATGCTTGCAGCGGTGTGCCGTTGATAGCCGGGGTCAGTCCGATGTCTGGCAGCAGCCAGACCATGATGTAGCGGGCACCGGCCTGTTGCAGGGTTTGCACGCTGCTGACCAGGCGATCGGCGGCGGCGTTAGCCCCGTCAAGGCTGGTCACTCGACCCTGGAGAAAGTCGTTGCCACCGCCCGAGAGGTAATACAGTGCATTCGGGTCGGCGCGGAAGTTATTCGTCGGCAGGTAACCCGCGCGGCTGCGTTCGCCTGTGTCTGATGTGGTGGTGATCGAGTCGAGGATCTGGTCGGTGCGGTAGCCGCCGACAGCCCAGTTGTTGCCGTCAGGCAGGCCCTGGTTGGCGCGTACCGCCGAGGTCGAGGCAGCCGTCTGGTCAGGCGAAAACCCCAGTTTCCCCCCCAGCAGCTGCGTCGAATTGGCGGCGCGAATTTCACCGCTGCCATCCAGGAAGATCGGGCCGGTGCGGTTGGTGAAGCGCAGCGTCGCACCGGCCGGGCCACCCGGATCGGTGAACTGCCCGGCATCGTTCAGGCTGTCGCCGAACACGATGAATTTGGAATAGGGGGAGGGAGCCGCTATCGCTTGAGCGCAAGCCAGTGCGAGAAGACAGCCGGCGAGCGGTACGAACAACGTCTGTTTGATCATGAGCAAGTCCATTTATTTATTGTTGTAGAGAACGAAACGACAGTACCAAAAACTTTTGCGCTTAAGCTATGGCCAAAGGCCGCATCGATTGTTTGTTCAGGCTTGGGCTGCGCCATATTGCACCCTCTGCTCAGCTAAGTTACTGTGCCGGGACGTATGAATGAGACCTTCCCTGTGTTGATCGTCAGCAAACTCTTGATGCGAGTTGTTAAGGCCCACGCCCGTTGGCGTTGGCGCGCCTAACTTTTCTCTGCCGGCCCGGCCGGACCTGTACCGATTTGCCTTCTTTGCCCGTGTAAAACACCGCTTGTGCTGGTTGAAGTCCAGCGACTGACAGAGCGGGAGACGCTGCGGGTAAATCATACGAAGGCCGTATTAAAAGTCAGTGAATTCAAGAGGTTGTAACCCACATGTTGCTGATGATCGATAACTACGACTCTTTTACCTACAACGTTGTGCAGTACCTCGGCGAGCTGGGCTCAGACGTCAAAGTGGTGCGTAACGATGAGCTCACCATTGCCGAAATCGAAGCCCTCAAACCCGAGCGCATCGTTGTCTCCCCAGGCCCGTGTACTCCAACTGAAGCCGGTATTTCCCTGGAAGTCATCAAACACTTCGCCGGCAAGTTGCCCATTCTGGGTGTGTGCCTAGGACATCAGTCCATCGGCCAGGCCTTTGGCGGCGATGTAGTGCGCGCCCGTCAAGTCATGCATGGTAAGACTAGCCCGGTATTCCACGAGGACAAGGGTGTGTTCGAAGGCTTGAATCATCCGCTGACGGTTACGCGTTATCACTCGCTGATCGTCAAGCGCGAAACCCTGCCCGATTGCCTGGAACTGACTGCCTGGACGCAATGTGAAGACGGCTCCATCGACGAGATCATGGGCCTTCGCCACAAAACGCTGAACATTGAGGGTGTGCAATTTCACCCAGAGTCGATCCTCACCGAGCAGGGCCACGAGCTGTTCGCCAATTTCCTCAAACAGAGCGGCGGCACGCGCTAAGGACTTTCCATGGATATCAAGACTGCCCTGAGCCGTATCGTCGGCCACCTGGACCTGAGTACTGATGAGATGCGCGATGTCATGCGCGAGATCATGACCGGGCAATGCACTGACGCGCAGATCGGCGCCTTTATGATGGCCATGCGCATGAAAAGCGAGAGCATCGACGAAATCGTCGGGGCGGTGTCGGTCATGCGTGAGCTGGCGGACAAGGTCGAACTGAGAACCCTCGATGGCGTGGTCGATGTGGTCGGCACCGGCGGTGACGGCGCGAACATTTTCAATGTGTCGACAGCGGCCTCGTTCGTGGTCGCCGCGGCCGGTTGTACTGTGGCCAAGCACGGTAACCGTGCGGTTTCCGGAAAAAGCGGCAGTGCCGATTTGCTGGAGGCAGCCGGCATCTACCTGAACCTGACACCCGTTCAAGTAGCCCGTTGCATCGATAACGTCGGCATCGGCTTCATGTTCGCTCAGTCCCATCACGGCGCAATGAAGTACGCCGCCGGGCCGCGCCGCGATTTGGGCCTGCGTACGCTGTTCAACATGCTTGGCCCGCTTACGAATCCGGCCGGCGTGAAGCATCAGGTGGTTGGCGTGTTTACTCAGGCGTTGTGCCGCCCATTGGCCGAAGTGTTGCAGCGTATGGGCAGCAAGCATGTGCTGGTGGTGCATTCCCAGGATGGTCTGGACGAATTCAGCCTCGCGGCACCGACCTTTGTTGCTGAACTGAAAGATGGCGAAATAACCGAGTACTGGGTCCAGCCTGAAGACCTTGGTATAAAAAGTCAGAGTCTGTTCGGCCTGGTGGTCGAAAGCCCGGCGGCGTCGCTTGAATTGATTCGCGATGCCCTTGGGCGTCGTAAAACCGAGAACGGCCACAAAGCTGCAGAAATGATCGTGCTCAATGCCGGCGCCGCGCTGTATGCCGCCGATCATGCGAGTAGCCTCAAAGAGGGTGTTGCCCTGGCTCACGATGCACTGCACACCGGGCTGGCTCGGGAGAAGCTCGAAGAGTTGGGCGCGTTCACCGCGGTATTCAAGATGGAGAATGAAGGATGAGTGTGCCGACGGTTCTGGAAAAGATTCTCGCGCGCAAGGTTGAAGAAGTCGCTGAGCGCAGCGCTCGCGTGACGCTTGCCGAGCTGGAAGCACTGGCCAAGGTAGCTGATGCGCCTCGCGGTTTTGCCAAGGCGCTGATCGCCCAGGCCAAGCTCAAACACCCGGCAGTGATTGCCGAGATCAAAAAGGCCTCGCCAAGCAAAGGCGTGATCCGCGAGAACTTCGTGCCGGCAGATATCGCCAGGAGCTACGAGAAAGGCGGCGCGACTTGCCTGTCAGTGCTCACTGATATCGATTTCTTCCAGGGTGCCGACGCTTATCTGCAACAGGCGCGGGCAGCGTGCAAGTTGCCGGTTATCCGCAAGGATTTCATGGTCGATCCGTATCAGATCGTTGAGGCCCGGGCGCTGGGCGCTGATTGCGTGCTGTTGATCGTTTCCGCTCTGGATGACGTGAAAATGGCCGAGCTGGCCTCCGTGGCGAAAAGCGTTGGCCTCGATGTGCTGGTTGAAGTGCACGACGGTGACGAACTGGAGCGGGCCTTGAAAACCCTCGACACACCGCTGGTGGGTGTTAACAACCGCAATCTGCATACTTTCGACGTCAACCTGGAAACCACCCTGGATCTATTGCCGCGTATCCCGCGTGATCGCCTGGTGATTACCGAGAGTGGCATCTTCAATCGTGCCGATGTCGAGCTGATGGAAATCAGCGAAGTGTATTCGTTCCTGGTTGGCGAGGCGTTCATGCGCGCGGAGAATCCAGGGACTGAGCTGCAACGGTTGTTTTTCCCTGAGCGTGGTGTGCCGGTGAGCGGCTCCACTCTCGACTGAACCTGATTGAGTGAATAAGCCGGCGATGCCGGCTTTTTTTATACATACGTGCGCCATTGCAAAGGATTCGTACTGCCATGACTCAGCCCATTGCCTTGACCGTTGAAGCCGGTTTGCGCGCCGAGCAGGATTTGCTGGCCTCTGTTTGCGCTGGCGAACTCGAGTTTGGCCTGTTGTTCTGGCAGCCGAGTGATCGAGCGCTGGTTATGCCCAGACGTTTGAGCCGCCTGCCAGGCTTTGAGGCGGCAAGTATTGAGCTGGCCGCCAGCGGCTGGCCGGTGTTGTTGCGCGAGACCGGTGGTGAGCCGGTGCCGCAATCTTCGGCAACCATCAATATTGCACTGGTCTACGCGCCGCCACGCAGTGAAGGTGATCAGGGCCGGATCGAAATCGCCTATCGCCGGTTGTGCGATCCGATCTGTGAGCTGCTCGCTGAACTCGGCGGCACACCTTCTCTGGGAGAAGTCGACGGCGCATTCTGCGACGGGCGTTTTAACGTCAATCTCGATGGTCGCAAGATGGTGGGCACCGCTCAGCGTTGGCGTCAGAGCAAGGGCGGCCAGCGTCCGGTGGGGTTGGTGCACGGTGCGCTGTTACTGGACAACGAGCGCGAGTCGATGGTCGCGGCGGTCAACCGTTTCAATGAAGCCTGTGGTCTTGAACAGCGTGTTCGTGCTCAGAGCCACATCGCCTTACATGAGCAATTCGCCGCCCCGGATGCAATCAAGCGGCTGGATACCCTGTATCGACAGCTACTGGCGAAGTTGCTGCCGGCTTAACGAGTGCCGAATACCACCATGGTCTTGCCTTTGACATTTACCAGGTTGCTCTCTTCGAGGTCCTTGAGTACGCGCCCGACCATTTCTCGTGAACAGCCGACGATCCGGCCGATTTCCTGACGGGTCACTTTGATCTGCATACCGTCTGGATGGGTCATGGCATCCGGTTGCTTGCACAACTCCAGCAGGCAACGGGCTACCCGGCCGGTGACGTCGAAGAACGCCAGGTCGCCGACCTTGCGCGTGGTATCGCGCAGGCGCTGGGCAATCTGGCCGCTGACGACGTTGAGAATATCCGGGTCCTGCCGGGACAGTTCGCGGAACTTGCTGTAGCTGATCTCCGCCACGTCACATTCGATCTTGGCCCGTACCCAGGCGCTGCGTTGCTGTTCATGACCGGCTTGTTCAAATAAACCCAGCTCACCGAAGAAGTCACCTGAGTTGAGGTAGGCGATGATCATTTCCCGGCCATCGTCGTCCTCGATCAGGATGGTGACTGAACCTTTGATGATGAAAAACAGCGTGTCCGAACGATCGCCAGCACAGATGATGTTGCTTTTGGCCTGATAGCGTCGGCGCTGGCAGTGCATCAACAACTTGTCGAGGTTCTTGATCTTGGGTGTGGGGGTAATAGCAACCATGGTTGAATCCCGAAAAGACTGCACGGTGTGGTTTCGTTTTAGCTTTTTTATCGAGCGCAAGATGCTGCAAATAGCTGGCCAAACGCCATTGATTTGGCGCCAGCTTAACAGACGCATTCTGTAGAGATTCGGGAATTTACCTATCGGAAGCGGCAGTCTCTGAGCTGGATGCAAAACGCTGTCCTTTCTGAGCCCTGTGCTAAGCTGGCGACCCTTTTTTAGCAGTGGAGTCTTGGCGATGAAGGCACGCATCCAATGGGCTGGCGAAGCCATGTTCCTCGGTGAATCGGGCAGCGGTCATGTGGTCGTAATGGATGGTCCGCCAGAAAGCGGCGGTCGCAACCTGGGTGTGCGGCCCATGGAAATGCTCCTGCTGGGCCTTGGCGGTTGCAGCAATTTCGATGTGGTCAGCATCTTGAAGAAGTCTCGCCAGGCAGTGGAAAGCTGCGAAGCCTTCCTTGAGGCTGAGCGCGCCACTGAAGACCCTAAAGTCTTCACCAAAATTCACCTGCATTTCGTGGTCAAGGGGCGGGCCCTGAAAGAAGCTCAGGTCAAACGCGCGATCGAGCTGTCGGCCGAGAAGTATTGCTCGGCGTCGATCATGCTCGGTGCCGCCGGCGTCGCCATTACTCACGACTATGAGATTGTCGAACTCGGTTGAATCGACATTCAACTATCATAAAAGCGGTGCAGACTCTGGCGATCATTGGCCGAGGTCTGCATAATGCGCCACTTTTTTCAGGGCAGTGATCGCTTTCAAGGCAGGTCACTTGCCCGAGCAGACAACCAAAATCGCCATCGCGAAGAGGTGTTAACCGTCCTACGCAGGTGCGTCGTTCGCATCTGACGGGCATGCTTGATCACGCGGCCGGGCCGCAATACAAAGAGAGTTTTTAACGGTGAAAAGCAAACTCAAGCTCCACGGGTTCAATAACCTGACAAAGACCTTGAGCTTCAACATCTATGATATCTGCTATGCGGAAACCCCGCAGGACCAACAGGCTTACGTCGAGTACATCAACCAAGAGTACGACGCCGAACGCCTGACGCAGATTCTTACCGATGTTGTCGATATCATTGGTGCCAACATCCTGAACATCGCCCGTCAGGATTACGATCCGCAAGGCGCCAGCGTGACCATTCTGATTTCCGAGCAGCCGGTGACACCTACCGACAGCCAGATCGAAGAATCCCCGGGGCCACTGCCCGAGACCATCCTGGCTCACCTCGACAAAAGCCACATCACCGTACATACCTATCCGGAGATTCATCCGGTGGACGGTATCGCGACTTTCCGTGTGGATATCGATGTGTCGACGTGCGGGGTTATTTCACCGCTTAAAGCGCTCAACTATCTGATTCACCAGTTCGACTCGGATATCGTTACCGTGGATTACCGCGTGCGCGGTTTCACCCGTGATGTTGAAGGCAAGAAGCACTTCATCGATCACGAGATCAACTCGATTCAGAATTACCTCTCCGAGGACACCCGCGACGGTTACCAGATGACCGACGTGAATGTGTACCAAGAGAACCTGTTCCACACCAAAATGCTGCTCAAGAACTTCGAACTGGATAACTACCTGTTCGGCGACGCCACCAGCAACTTGTCGGTCGAACAACGCGCTCAGGTTACTGAGCGGGTGAAGCACGAAATGCTGGAGATCTTCTACGCTCGCAACATGTCGAGCTGATCTGCCAAGCAAAAAAAGGGCGCTTATTCAGCGCCCTTTTTTGTGCCCGCAGTTTTGGTTACAGACTAGATCCGGTAGGTGCTCTTGGTCATGACCTTGGCCATCAGACTCATGCCGAACTTGACTGGCGCCGGGAAGCGGAAACCACCGGCATCCAGGGCGCTTTCGGCGTGCAGCTCTTCATCGATGCGCATCTGCTCGAGAATTGCCCGGGACTTCTCGTCTTCGGCAGGCAGTTGCTCCAGGTGTTCATTCAAATGTTTGCATACCTGATCTTCAGTCGCGGCCACGAAGCCGAGGCTGACTTTGTCGCTGATCAGCCCGGCAACCGCGCCAATGCCGAACGACATGCCGTAGAACAGCGGGTTCAATAGGCTGGTATGGCTTCCCAATTGGCGGATGCGTTGTTCGCACCAGACCAGGTGGTCGATCTCTTCTTCGGCGGCATGCTCCATCGCGGCCCGCACCTGCGGCAGCTTGGCGGTCAGGGCCTGGCCCTGATACAGCGCCTGGGCACAGACTTCGCCGGTATGGTTGATGCGCATCAGGCCGGCAACGTGCCGGGCGTCCGCATCGCTCAACTGCGCGTCAGGCTGCACGATGGCCGGTGAAGGGCGATAGGGCTGGCCGCTGAAAGGCAGCAGGGTGCGCATGGCCGCGTCGGCTTGCAGCAGAAGACGGTCAATCGGCGAGTAGTGACGTTGGGTAGTCATGCTTACCTCCGGGAAGAATCACGGCGGCCAGTTTACCCCAATCGATGAGGCGAAGCCTGCGCTGGATCAGCACACCCTTGGCTGCAATGGTGCGAAGGGTGTGCCGCAAAGGTGGGTTCTAGAGCAATCAGCCCGGAGGCCAGTGCATCTGACGCTGGCCGAGCACGTGCATATGAATGTGATAGACGGTCTGCCCGCCCTGTTCATTGCAGTTCATGACCACACGAAAGCCTTTTTCGCAGCCAAGCTCTTTGGCAAGACGTTGGGCGGTGAACAGCATATGTCCGGCCAGCGCTTTATCATCTTCGGTGAGGTCGTTAAGCGTGCGGACCGGTTTCTTAGGAATAACCAGAAAGTGCACCGGTGCCTGTGGGGCAATATCGTGGAAGGCCAGTATCTGGTCATCCTCGTAGATGATCTTCGCGGGTATTTCTCTGTTGATGATCTTGGTGAACAGAGTATCCACAGCTGTTGCTCCGTTGTGTTGGTCCGGGCTGAGTGTACTCAGGTGACCTGCCTGCGCCCAGCCCTTTGCATGGTTGTGAGTTAACGCGGGCAGTAAGTCTTGTTGATGACACCGGCAATTTTCCGTATGAGCCAGCGTGAGCCAAGGCGTGGAACAAAGGCGCGCCAGCGGTTGCGACGCCCGGGAATAATGATTGCGCGGTTCTTTTCCAAAGCGCGTACGGTGTAGAGCGCAACCTCCTCGGGGCTCATCAGCAGTTTGCTGCTTTCCAGCTTGCTTGCGTCGAGCTGAGCGGTGCGGAAGAAGGCAGTGCGCGTCGGCCCAGGGCAGAGCACCGATACCTTTACCGCGCATTTTTTCAGCTCTTCGCGCAGACCTTCCGAGAAATGCAGGACATAGGCCTTGCTGGCGTAGTACGTACTCATCCAGGGGCCTGGGTGAAAGGCCGCGATCGATGCGACATTCAGAATCTGCCCGCCACCATAAAGAGCCATGGTGTTGCCAACGGCATGGCACAAACGGGTGAGGGCGAGAATGTTCACTTCGATCAGGTCTTGTTCCGTCATCCAGTCCTGGGCCAGAAACGGACCGCAGGTGCCGATGCCGGCGCAATTGACCAGCAAATCAATCTGACGGTCACCTTCTTCAAGCTCCAGCAAAAAGCCGGAGAGGCGCAGCGGCTCTCCCAGGTCGCAGGCACGGAACAATACTTCCACGCCAAAGCGCTGGGTCAGTTCTATCGCAATGCTTTCCAACTGATCACGTTGGCGGGCCACCAGAATCAGGCTGCGGCCACGTCTTGCCAGCGCTTCGGCCATGGCCAGGCCAATGCCGCTGGAAGCACCAGTGATCAGAGCGTAACGGGTCATGCAAATCTCCATCGCAACGGCTTCGCACCTGGGACAAAGGTGTCACAGGCGCAGAGCGCTTTTCATTCTTGCGCAGAGTCTACAGGGGGCTGAGCTGATTGGGCTGCATCTGTCGCTGGTTCGATGTTTTCGTAGCTCCTCGGCGAGCTGCTCTCGTACTCATCTTTGAGAGTGTAAGGCCGCCAGCGATTGCGTCGATGAGCACCGCGGCAAGCAAGACCAGCCAGAGTGAAGACAGCGCTTTGACTGTTGTGCTGTCCAACGGCCTCAGCGCGGCCAGCGTTTCGGCAATCGCGTGGCAAGCTCTTGCGCGCTGCGGTATTCAGCGTCCAGGCGTGCCACCAATTGATCGACGCTGGGCAGATCATCAATTTCACCTACCCCCTGGCCAGCCGACCAAACGGTTTTCCAGGCTTTGGCTTCGTCGCTGAGGGGCTTGAGTTTCGACCCGAAGTTGACTTCACCCTTACCCTGCAGCACCCCCACATCGAAACCGGCATTTACCAGGCTCTGGCGCATGAAGCTTGCGGGGACGCCGGACACCGCTGGGGTGTGAATGATGTCGGCGGCCTTGGAGCTCAGTAGCATCTCTTTATAAGCTTCAGGTGCGTGGCTTTCGGTTGTGCCAATAAAGCGTGTGCCGAAATACGCCAGATCCGCACCGAGCAGTTGTGCGGCAAGAATCTCGTGGCCGTGGTTCAAGCAACCGGCCAGTAGCAGGGTCTTGTCGAAGAACTGGCGGATTTCGGCAATCAGTGAGAACGGACTCCAGGTCCCGGCATGTCCGCCAGCACCGGCGGCGACCGCAATCAATCCGTCCACGCCAGCTTCAGCGGCTTTTTCAGCGTGGCGACGAGTTGTGACATCGTGAAACACCAGCCCTCCATAACTGTGTACCGCATCGACGAGCTCTTTCACCGCGCCGAGGCTGGTGATGACAATCGGCACTTTGTGTTCGATACAGATCGCCAGATCCGCCTCAAGCCGCGGGTTGCTATGGTGAACGATCAAATTCACGGCATAGGGCGCAGGATTTTCCAGCGCCGCCAGTCCTGCTTCAATTTCCTCGAGCCAGGCTTTGAAACCGCTGCTTTCACGTTGGTTGAGAGCGGGAAAGCTCCCGACCACGCCGTTACGACAGCAAGCCAGTACCAACTGCGGGTTGGAAATCAGGAACATCGGCGCTGCCACGACAGGCAGACGCAAGCGTTCTTCGAGCAGAGCGGGCAGCGACATTGAAAGTACCCCGAATAGTTGCGACTAGTAGGATTTAGAACGGCCGCACAACGACCAGAATTACGATTGCCAGCAATATCAGAACAGGCACTTCATTGAACCAGCGATAAAAAACGTGGCTGCGGGTGTTTTCGCCGCGGGCAAAGCGTTTTACCTGTGCGCCGCACATATGATGGTAGCCAATCAGGATTACCACGAGGGTCAACTTAGCGTGCATCCAGGCGCCTTGGCCGAAGTAGGTGCTCGGGTTGAGACTGATCAGCCAGATCCCGAATGCCAGCGTGGCGATCATCGCCGGGCCCATGATCCCGCGGTATAGCTTGCGCTCCATGATGCTGAAGCGCTCTTTGCTAACGCTTTCTTCACTTTGCGCGTGGTAGACGAATAGTCGCGGCAGGTAAAACAGGCCGGCAAACCAGCAGACCAGACTGATAATGTGAAAAGCTTTGAGCCACAGATACAGCATTTTTAGTTATTCCCAGGTTCACGGTAGTCCGAATAGTAGAGGCTTGAGCCTCCGTACGTCACCTTGACGGTTGTCGCAGGCCTGCGCGGCCCCTATTATCGACGGCTTTCCAGTGGTTCGTTGAGGGCAGGTATATGGTCAAGGTCGGTATCGTCGGCGGCACGGGTTACACCGGTGTCGAACTGTTGCGTCTGTTGGCACAGCATCCGCAAGCTGAAGTGGTAGTGATCACTTCCCGATCCGAGGCGGGCCTGGCCGTTGCCGACATGTACCCGAACCTGCGAGGCCATTACGACGGCCTGGCGTTCAGCGTGCCGGACATCGAGACATTGGCTGCCTGTGATGTGGTGTTCTTCGCCACACCGCACGGTGTTGCTCATGCATTGGCGGGCGAGTTGCTGGCAGCGGGCACCAAGGTTATCGACCTGTCGGCAGACTTCCGTTTGCAGGATGCTGATGAATGGGCCAAGTGGTATGGCCAGCCTCATGGCGCGCCACAGCTGCTGGAGGAAGCCGTTTACGGTTTACCTGAAGTCAATCGCGAGCAAATCAAACAGGCGCGCCTGATTGCGGTGCCGGGTTGCTATCCAACGGCCACGCAATTGGGCTTCCTGCCATTGCTTGAGGCTGGGCTGGCAGATACCACACGCTTGATCGCTGACTGCAAGTCTGGTGTCAGCGGCGCCGGTCGCGGTGCCAGCGTTGGTTCGCTGTATTCCGAGACCTCCGAAAGCATGAAGGCCTATGCGGTCAAAGGGCATCGTCATTTGCCTGAGATTCGCCAGGGACTGCGTCGCGCAGCCGGCAAGGATGTCGGCCTGACCTTCGTGCCGCATCTGACGCCAATGATTCGTGGTATTCACTCGACACTCTATGCGACCGTTGTGGACAGGTCGGTGGATCTGCAGGCGTTGTTTGAAAAACGCTATGCCAATGAGCCATTCGTCGATGTCATGCCAGCGGGCAGTCATCCGGAAACCCGTAGCGTACGCGGCGCCAATGTCTGCCGTATAGCCGTTCATCGTCCACAAGACGGTGATCTGGTGGTGGTGTTGTCGGTGATCGATAACCTGGTCAAAGGAGCGTCGGGTCAGGCGGTACAGAACCTGAACATCCTGTTCGGTCTGGATGAGCGCTTGGGCCTGTCCCACGCCGGGATGCTGCCGTAAGGGAGTTATCTCCTGTAGGAGCGAGCTTGCTCGCGATGGATTCCAAGGCGCCACGTTTATCCAGGAAGTACGTGTCACCGTTAACGACCATCGCGAGCAAGCTCGCTCCTACTTGCTATACCATAACAATAGTTGACCGCTTTTCTAGGAGAAGCGGATAATGCGCGTCATCACGCATTATGGCGGCGTAACACCGGGAGATAGTCAGCATGAGCGTCGAATCCTTCACCCCCACGGCTTTGCAATTTACCCACGGTGCCGCGCACAAGGTAAAGAGCCTGGTCGATGAAGAGGGTAATGATCGCTTGAAGCTGCGCGTATTCGTTACGGGCGGCGGTTGTTCAGGGTTTCAATACGGCTTTACCTTCGATGAAGAAGTGGCCGATGACGACACCATCGTTGAGCGCGAAGGCGTCAGTCTGGTAGTCGATCCGATGAGCTTCCAGTACCTGGCAGGCGCCGAGGTGGATTATCAGGAAGGTCTGGAAGGTTCTCGTTTCGTAATCAAGAACCCGAATGCCACTACGACGTGTGGTTGCGGTTCTTCGTTCTCGATCTGATCGATCAGCGCTGTACCCGTTTCACTCAACGCCGCATGGCTTCAGAGCCCTGCGGCGTTTTGCTGTCTATCGATCAAGCGGGATAGATGGCACCGAGTACACGCAAGCCTTGAGCACCGGTGACGCTGGGGCGATTGGCTGAAATACCTTCCAGGCAGCAATGGGCCAGCCAGGCAAACGCCATGGCTTCGACCCAGTCCGGGTCAACGCCGTAAGCAGCGGTGCTGCTGACTTTGGTGTTTGGCAGCAGGGCGGCGAGGCGGCTCATCAATGCTGCGTTGTGGGCGCCACCGCCGCAGACCAGCAGCTCTTGCGTCCCGCTTTGCGCTGCTTGTAATGACTCGACGATGGTCAGTGCGGTCAATTCAAGCAGTGTCGCTTGCACGTCTTCGGCGGAAAACTCTGGCAGGCAGCGCAGATGCTGCTGGAGCCATTCAAGATTGAATACTTCACGACCGGTGCTCTTTGGGCCTTTGGCCAGGAAGAAGGGGTCGCTGAGCAAGGCTTTCAGCAGCGCGGGCTCTACCTTCCCACTGGCGGCCCATTGGCCATCGCGATCAAAGTTGTCGCCGCGCTGCGAGTGAATCCAGGCATCAAGCAAAACGTTTCCGGGGCCGCAGTCAAAGCCCGCGACGGGCTTGCCAGTCTCGATCAGGCTGAGATTGCTGAATCCGCCGACATTCAGCACTGCGCGATTGCCTGCACGCTCATCAAACAGCGCTTCGTGGAAGGCTGGAACCAGCGGAGCACCCTGCCCGCCAGCGGCAACGTCACGGCTGCGGAAGTCGCTGACGACGGTGATGCCGGTGAGCTCGGTCAGCAGGGCTGGATTTCCGATCTGGACAGTGAAGCCCCGTGCAGGCTCATGGCGAATGGTTTGTCCGTGGCTGCCAATCGCTCGAATATCTTCAGGCTTCAGTTTCTGTTGAGCGAGGAGGGTGCGGATGCCCTGAGCGGCCAGTTGCACCCAGTGCTGTTGGGCGATGGCGGAGCGGGCAATCTCGTCCGGGCCGCTGGCACACAAGCCAAGCATCTCGGCGCGCAGGGTTTCAGGCATGGGGATGTAATGCGTGGCGATCAGCTTGATCGCCGGTGCTTGCTCGATCAGCGCGATATCCAGGCCATCAAGGCTGGTCCCGGACATCACACCTATATAGAGCGCCATGACTTAGCGTTTACTCGAAGCCAGCATGGTGGCTTTCTCTTGCTCCATCCGCGCCATCAGCGGCTGACTTTGCTGCAGGAAGCGCGCACGTTCCGCTTTGGCGATCGGGTCGGCCATTGGCAGCTTCTGGCCCAGTGGGTCGACGTGTACACCGTTGACCTGGAACTCATAGTGCAAGTGTGGACCAGTGGAGAGCCCGGTGGTGCCGATATAACCGATAACCTGGCCCTGCTTGACGTTGCCGCCAGTCTGGATGCCTTTGGCGAAGCCCTGCATGTGGCCATAGAGCGTGCGATAGGTATTGCCGTGCTGGATGATCACGGTGTTGCCGTAGCCACCGCGGCGGCCGGCCAATAGAACCTTGCCATCACCGGCGGCCTTGATCGGCGTACCGCGAGGGGCTGCATAGTCGACACCTTTATGGGCGCGGATCTTGTTCAGGATCGGGTGCTTACGCCCCATGGAGAAGCGCGAGCTGATGCGGGCGAAGTCCACGGGAGTACGGATAAAGGCTTTGCGCATGCTGTTGCCATCAGCGGTGTAGTAGCTGCTGGAGCCTTGCTTGTTGGTGTAGCGCACGGCGGTGTACGTCTTGCCGCGGTTGGTGAAGCGTGCGGAAAGGATCGGGCCGGTGCCGACGGTTTTACCGTTGATGACCTTTTGTTCGTAGATCACATCGAATTCGTCACCCTGACGAATATCCTGGGCGAAGTCGACGTCATAGCCGAACACGCTGGCCATATCCATGGTCAGACTATGAGACAGACCGGCACGTGCGGCGGATTGCGAGAGCGAGCTGTTGATCACGCCATGAACGTAAGCGGAGCGTACTGTGGGCTTGGTGGTGACACGGTTGAAAGCAAAGCCCTTGGCACCTTTGATCAGGCTAATGCTTTCCAGGTCGCTGACCTTGCTGTGCAAGTTGTTCAACTGGCCATTGGGGCCCAGTTCGAACTCGAGTTTCTGGCCGTGCTTGAGCTGAGTAAACAGTTTGGCCTGTTTGTCGCTGGCCAGGACTTCATGCACCGATGTCGTTGGCAGGCCGACTTTCTCGAACAGTGTGGAGAGCGTGTCGCCTTTGGCAACAATAACTTCCCTGTGAAGCGGGGTTTTTTTCTCTTCTACAACCGCTGGAGCAGGCCGTGCCTGAGCGGTTTCCTTGCTGTCTTCGGGGTTGTTTTCGATTTGTGCAAATGGGGGCGCTAGCGCTTCATTTGTGGCTTGTTCCGCATCGGAAGCGTCTTGATCTTGTGTCAGTTGCTGAACCGGGCTTTCCAGGTCAAGACTCAGAGTCGTTCTTTTGGCTTCTACATCGCTTGAAGGGAATACCAGGAGCGCCAGGCTGAGAAGAGCGGCAATACCACTTGCGGCGAGCAGGTGGGTCTTCGGATAAAGCGGCGGCGCCTTAGTCGGTTCTGTGAGCATAGGTAATTTGACTTTGATAAAGATGAATTGGAAAAGATGAATGACATGATGAAGATGAAATAACTGTATAAAATATAACCAAATCATCTGTGAAGCAAGCCCGCGGACACTCTGTTCGTGGATTGGCCTCCGTACGCCGGGCAAAACTTGTAATTAGTCCGCGATCTTGTATGGTTGGTTCCCTTTGAATCTGAGCCTTGCGGGTCTGTTATGAAGTCGGTTGAAGAACAGCTAGCGCTGATCAAACGTGGTGCGGAAGAGGTGTTGGTCGAGTCCGAGCTGGTCGAAAAGCTCAAGCGTGGTCAGCCACTACGTATTAAGGCTGGTTTCGATCCGACCGCGCCGGATTTGCACCTGGGTCATACGGTGCTTATTAATAAGCTGCGTCAGTTCCAGGACTTGGGGCATCAGGTGATTTTCCTGATAGGCGACTTCACCGGAATGATTGGTGATCCGAGCGGCAAGAGCGTAACGCGTCCTCCGTTGACTCGTGAGCAGGTCCTCGAAAATGCCGAGACTTACAAGAGTCAGGTATTCAAGATTCTTGATCCGGCCAAGACCGAGGTGGCGTTCAACTCCACCTGGATGGACAAGATGGGGCCGGCGGATTTCATTCGTCTCACCTCGCAGTACACCGTAGCGCGCATGCTTGAGCGCGACGACTTCAACAATCGTTACTCGACCAATCAGCCGATCGCGATCCATGAGTTCCTTTATCCGCTGGTTCAGGGGTATGACTCGGTGGCGCTGCGTGCCGATGTCGAGCTGGGCGGTACAGATCAGAAGTTCAATCTGCTGATGGGGCGCGAGTTGCAGCGTTCTTATGGGCAGGAGGCGCAGTGCATCCTCACCATGCCTTTGCTTGAAGGCCTGGATGGTGTGAAGAAGATGTCCAAGTCTCTGGGCAACTACGTCGGGATTCAGGAAGCGCCAGGCGTGATGTATGGCAAGCTGGTTTCTATTCCGGATGCGCTGATGTGGCGCTACTTCGAGTTGCTGAGCTTCCGCTCGATGGATGAGATTGCCGTATTTAAGGCTGATGTAGAGGCTGGCGCCAATCCTCGTGACATAAAGATCAAGCTGGCTGAAGAAATCGTAGCGCGCTTCCATGGCGAGGAGGCTGCGGCGAATGCTCATCGCGCGGCTGGCAATCGCATGAAGGATGGTGAGTTGCCGGATGATCTGCCTGAGATCGAATTGACTGCTACCGAAGATATGCCGATTGCCGCCGTCCTTAATAAGGCGGGCCTGGTGAAGAACTCGGCAGTGGCGCGCGACCTTCTTGGTTCTGGTGGTGTGCGTATAGATGGTGAGGTGGTTGATCGTACCTATATATATGCACTGGGTGCGACCCATGTTTGTCAGGCTGGTAAGAAGGCTTTTGCGCGTATTACGCTAAAGCCTGAATAAAGCGTCAATTAACCCTTGACGGCAGAATCTGGAAGCCTATAATTCGCCCCACTTCCGGCGCAGTCGAAACGGAAAACTCCTTG
>NZ_JBWKQB010000012.1:0-162559 GCF_059418545.1 Pseudomonas sp. GW821-FHT07G10
CCGGGGAGCGACTTCGACCATCTGGCACAAGGCGTGGTCGAGCACGTGACCCTCAACTACCAGATGCAGGACCAGTATGGGGCACTCTCGAGTTCCACGGTGGACGTGACCATCACCGGCACCAACGATGCGCCGGTAATGACGGCAGGTGGTTCTCTGTCGTACACAGAGAACCAGGCAGCGACGGCGATCAACTCGGTGCTGACGGTCACCGATGTCGACAGTAGCAACCTAACGGGCGCTACGGTATCGATCACCAGCAACTTTGCCTCGGGCGAGGACGTACTCGGGTTCACCAACCAGAACGGCATCAGCGGCAGCTACAGCGCAAGCACCGGCGTGCTGACACTAAGCGGGACGTCGTCGGTGGCGAACTATCAAGCCGCGCTACGCTCGGTGACCTACTCCGACAGCAGCGACAACCCGTCGACGGCACTGCGCACGATTAGCTTCCAAGTGGATGACGGCTCTGCGGCTAACCATGCGAGCAACATCACAACGACGACCGTCACGGTGGCGGCAGTCAATGACGCGCCGATAGTGGACTTGAATGGTGGCGGCGCGGGCAATGACGCAACGGCGAACTATCCAACAGGCATCTCGCAGTTGTTGATTACGCCGTCGGCGACGGTCACCGATGTCGACTCGCCGAACCTGTCGTCAATGACTATCACGTTGACGAACGCTGTGGACAGCACCAATGCGAACGTCAGGGAAATACTCTCCCTGAACGCGCCGGCATCGACCGCTGCTACGGGTTTGACGGTGACCGGTGTTGCCAGTGGTGCAAACAATGGGATCTATACACTGACGATCACTGGCTCGGCTAGCCAGGCCACCTACCAGACTATCCTCAAAGGCGTTCAGTACACCGACACCAAGAACGGAAGCCACAGCACTACCGACCGAATCGTGAACGTGGTGATCAACGATGGAGCGGCAAATAGCCTCTTGCACACCGTCACAACCCATGTGACAGCTCCGGCTGGCGTAGCCGGCGAGGCTATCAATCTGGCACTGACCGATTCCACGCCCGACACCTCCGACGTCATTACCTACACGGTGAGCGGGGTTCCGATAAACTGGGTGCTGAGTGCCGGAACCAACAACGGTGACGGCAGTTGGACGATACAGACCAGCGACCCTTCGGCACTGACGGTCATGACGCCATCCACCTATGCCGGTGCGATGGAGCTCACAGTAACCTACGGATGGACCAATGCGGACGGCAGCACAAGCAGTTATATCGTTTCCGACAACGTCGAAGCCTACGCCCCTGGCTCGCCGATCTTCGCCTTGTCTACCGACGACAACCTGACCGGCTCGTCCGGTGCCGACACCTTCATCTTCGCCCATCCGATCGACAACAACGTCATCCACAGCTTCGATGCGGCGGCAGACAAGATCGACTTGATCGGCTTCGCGGGCGTCACCGGCTTTGCTGACTTGAGTATCGCTAACGACGCACACGGCAATGCGCTGGTCAGCATAGGCTCCGGCCAGACGATCACCCTGAAAGGTATCGATGCGGCGGGCTTGAGTGAAGCGAATTTCCAGTTCGATGTGGACCCGCTCACCACCAATACCGGCACCATCAGCATCGCCAACGGGGCGATCATGCCGTTCGGTGGCAGCATCCATAACAGCGGCACCATCGAGCTCGGCTCCACCGGCAGCGAAACCAACCTGGAAATCCTCTTCCGTGGCGCGACCTTGACCGGTGGCGGCCAAGTGCTGCTATCCGACAGCGCGCACAACGTGATTTTCGGTGGCAGCGCCGACACCGTGCTGACCAATTCCGACAACCACATTTCCGGCGCCGGCCAGTTGGGCGCCGGGCAGATGGTGCTGGTCAATGCGGGTCTGATCCAGGCCGACGGGCTGAACAGCCTGGTGCTCGACACCGGCACCCACACCATAGTCAACAGCGGCGTGCTGGAATCCACGGGCGCGGGTGGCATGACGGTGGCCAGCGCAATCGACAACTCCGGCCACTTGTGGGCCAATGGCGGCGACCTGCGCCTGCTGGCCGACGTGACCGGCAACGGCAGCGCCACCATCGACGGCGATGCCAGCCTGACCTTCGCCGGCACTGCCCACGCGTCCGTCGCCTTCCACGGCGAAGGTGCGGGCACGCTGATCGTGGAGCACGCCGCGGATGCCGACTCGCTGGTTGGCATTCTCGGACTCGAAAGCAATGACTCGCTGATGTTCGGCGATCTCGCCTTCGGCGCCAACACCCAGCTCAGCTACAGCGCCAACGCCCTTGGCTCCGGCGGCCTGCTGACGGTGGACGACGGCGTACACCGGGCAGAGGTGAACCTGCTGGGGCATTACTCGGTGGCCGACTTCCAGGTCACCGCCGGCGGCGAGGCCGGTACCCTGATCGATTACCACGGCGCATCCAGCGGCACACAGGTGGGCAGCATGCTCGCGGACGTGCTCAATGGCGGCGACGGCAACGACATCCTCGCGGGTCGTGGCGGGGCGGACACACTCAGCGGTGGCGCGGGAGCCGATGTGTTCGCCTACCTCAGCCCGAATGACGGCGGCGACACCATCCTTGACTATAACTTCGCCGAAGGTGACGCGCTCGACCTCTCCGCGCTGCTCAAAGCCAACTTCGTTAGCGGCAGCAGCCAGGCGTCCGACTTCGTCCAACTGGTGAAATCCGGCAGCGACATCACCGTGAAGGTGGATACCGATGGCGCAGCCAATGGTGCGCATTTCACCGATGTGGCGGTCCTCGCCAATGCTGGCACGACCGGCGCCGATCTCGTGCGTATCTGGTTCGGGGATGCCGACCATACGCTGACGGCCTGACACGCTGGGCTGGAGCTGAGCGGCGGCAAACTGTGAAGCGGGGCTGGGCCTGCCGATTCACGCAGCGGTCGAACACCAGATGCGCCGCCCGGCGCTGGCGCGTCTGTTGGATTTTGAAGAAGCCCGCCTACCCATCGGCACCCGCAACGCTCGCGTCGAACGGTTAGCACGCGACACTTTCGAACAACGCCACGACGGCAAGACTTGATATGACAGGGCCTGACCTAAACTGCGCAGCCGGCGCATAGCACACAGCACGCCCAAAACATCACCTACATCGGCTCTGGCGGTCCGATCAATCTTCCCATCACCCCAAACACCCCCAACTCTCTGATGACTTCAAGCTCGCCTTGGGTCTCGACCATCTCGGCAATCAGCGGCAGGTCGATGCTGTTGGTCGCGCGGAAAACGGCTTCGATGAACAGGCGTTTGTCGCTCTGCTGGTCGATGGCGCGGATGTAGCTGCCGTCGATTTTCAGGTAGGCCAGACCGAGGTAACTGAGGTTGCCGATCTGGCTGAAGTTGCCGCCAAAGTGCTGCAGGCCGATCCGGTAGCCGGTGTCCTGAATGCTTTCGCACAGTTGCTGCAGTTTGTCCGGTGGTGGCAGTTGGCGCTCGTCGATTTCCAGAGTCAGCAGCGGCGCGAGATCGGGCAGGCCTTCGAGCAGGGCCAGGATTTGTTGCAGGTGTGGTGCATCAAGCAGGGTGCTCCCGGAAAGACTTAACGCCAGCGGCCAAGGGTGTTCGGCGAGGTAGTCCAGGGTGTGTTCGAGCATTGCCAGGTCGAAACGCGCCGACCAGCCCAAACGCTCGATCCATGGCAGGAAATGCCCGGCGGCAATTGCTTCGCCCTGCGGGTCGAGCAAGCGGGCTAGTACCTTGTGATGAAGCACCTGGCTGGTATCGGCACACTGCACCACCGGTTGGAAGTACAGCTGCATTTTGTCGTAGCTGAGGGCATCGTCGATCCAGTTACGCCAATCGTGCTGAGTCTGCCCGGGCGCGCCATCGAAACTTGCCAGATGCACCCAGGGCCGTTCCGGATGTTGTCGGGCTTGGGCCAGCGCCTGATCGAGATGCAGCAACACCGTGCTTACGGAGTCGCCCGGTTGATAAGCGACGATACCAAGGTGTGCAACTGGCATGCAGTCGCTGGAGCCGGTGAGGCGCAGGTTTTCCAGGGTCGCACTGATCTCGGCGGCCAGGCGTGCGGCGTCTTTGCTGTCCAGACCGGGGGCTAACAGGCTGAATTCGCCGCCACGGTTGCGCGCCGCCAGCCAGTGGCGGCGATCTGCTTGCTGGATCATGCGTTTGAGCAAGTCACCGATCAGTCTGATCAAGGCGTCGGTGCGTTGGCCACCCAGACGTTGGTTCAGGCCGGTCAAATCGTTGACTCGCAACATCAACAGGTGACCATCGCTGCTCTGTTCGGTGACCAGTAGCTGTTCGGCGAGTTGTTCATCCAGCAGGCGCCGGTTGGCCAGCCCGGTGAGGCTGTCCTGAAAGGACTCGGCCCATAATTCTTCACTGCGTGCGGCTTCTTCGGCAAACAGGCCTTTGAGTTTTTCAACCATCTGATTCATGGCCAGCACCACGCGCTTGAGCTCCGACGTGCGGGGGAGTTTCGGCAAACTGAGGAACTCGCGTTTACTGATGGCTTCGGCCTGCTTGACCATGCTGTCGAGCGGACGCAATTGCCGGCGCAGCAGCCAGCCGCCGAACACTGTGCTGAGCAACCCGCACAGCAGCAACCAGACCAGGCTGCCGAGGGTACTGTCCCAGAGCCTGGCCAGGGCGAACTGTGGATTGCTCTGTACTTCGACCCGTGCGGCCTGCTCCCAGCCGCGCATGATCAGCGCGTCGCCTCCTTGAGGATGCAAGTCCGCCAGATGCACGAACCAGTCGGGTATGTCCTGGGCAACGGTCGGTGTACTGCGCTCCACCAGCACTTTTTCATTCTCGATGGTCACCACCCGGATGCTGGAGAAGTAACCGCTATCGAAGATCGAACTGACCATCAGTTCAATCATTGCCGGATCGTCGAGTTGCGTGGTCAACGATAGCCCCAGCGCCGTGGCGGCATCCTGGGCGTGGGAGCGTAACTGGCTGAGCATTTGCTCACGCGAGGTCTCCAGGCTGACAAAAAAACTGCCGCTCAACGCCACCAGCAGGAACAGGCAGATGGCGAGAAACAACTGTTTGAGTAGCGACATGAAGCGCTCCTTGTTGGCGGCGTTAGCCTTCACCCACGACAAAACCTTCGGCATTGAAGGTGTACACCGAAAGCGGGTCTTCGCGTTGTGAGGCTGGAGGGGCCGAGGGGCCATAGTGTTGCTCAGCGGTTTGCAGGAACAGCGCAAAATCCCGGTTTGCCCGGACATTGCCTCGGCCGGTCAGCAAAAAAACCGACACAACCGGCCATCCGCCGAGCCGAAGTCGGAGCGTTGACCATCCTGGACTACGCGGACGACGGGACATGTCTGGCTGCTCAAGTGCAGATTTCTGAAGTCTAGGCGGTGTTTTATGAAAGATCAGGCAGATTGTCGGTCGATGTGAGAATGGTATGTGGCGAAAAAAGAGCGCAGCCGGAAACGCTCGAGTATCAAGATCTGTTCAGGGTTTTCTGCCGAAGGATATAAACCGTCACCAAAACCGCGCTGGTCAGCATGAAGCCACGGGCCCAAGGCAGGGGGACGAGCACGCAGGACAGGCCAATGCTCGCCCACATCAGGCCGATGGCGTAAACCTTGCCCTTGAGCGGGATGCCGTTGCCGTCGAGGTAGTCGCGGATCCATGGGCCAAGCCGTGGATGCTCAACCAGCCATTGATAGAAGCGCGGCGAACTGCGGGCGAAACAGGCGGCCGCCAGCAGCAGAAAGGGGGTGGTGGGCAACACGGGCAGGAAAATCCCGATCACCCCCAAAGCGACGCTCAGCCAGCCGATGGCCAGCAGAACGTAACGCAGTATCAGGGGGCGATTGCCTATGGAGTTGGCCGCCATAGGCAGGAACTCAGTGGTGACGAGGCTTGAGAATGGCCGGTTTTTCGTCTGGTGCGTTGCACAGCAGGTACAACGCGGTCAGGGCTTCAGGGATCTGTACGATCATGTCGTCCATCAGGTTGGCATCGCTGGCGATATCGGAGAACTCAGGCTGTTCGTCGAACAGGCCGGAGCCGACCATGATCGGCAGGAGCATTTCACTGACTTCGTCCTCGGCGGTTTCGAACCAGGCCGCTTCGCGCAGGAACACGCCTTCCATGAAGCCGATGCACCAACCGCGCAGGTCAGAGTCGTCCGGATCGTCGCCGAGATCAAGGTCACACGGCAGCTCGAATTCTTCATCGGAGGCCAGCTGACGGGCGATGTGAGCCTTGAGCAGCAGCAGGGTAGCTTCGATCTCTTCACGCTGGGCGGCGTCGCGGTAATGCGGCTCTTCGGCGAACAGAGCGTCGATCCACTCACGGTCGGGAACGATCTCGGAGCAGATCGATAGCGCAGTCATGTAACCGTGGGCGGCCACATAGTCCAGCGCCTCGTCATGCAGCTCATCGGCGTCGAGGAAGGCTTGCAGGCGGGTTAGTTGCTCAGCGAAGGACATTGAAGGGCTACCTTGGGGGAAATATACGATGCTGAATTCTAGGCCTTCTTGAGCGCTCAGGCCAGTCGCAGGGCCGATTGCCTGCATTCAAAACACGCCTTAACGCGGTCCGTAGCAGCTGGCGAAGCCTGCGTTCGACCGTGCAGTGGTCGTAAACCCTGGCGACTTGGTCCGCCTGAAGCACCCCACAGCCCGATTTTGCGACGGCTTCGCCGCCGAACGCAGGCTTCGCCAGCTGCTACGAGGAAGGGGGCGAGCCTGATCGGGCGGCTATTCGTCACTGGCGCCCTTTGCCCTGGACCGCTCGGGTATACTGCCGCGTTTTGTAATGCCCTGCAGGTGTTGCGACGGATCAGGAAAAGTCCGCTTACGGATTTGTCCGTGAAGACCGTGACGTTTTCATCCAGCCTGCGCGCAGGGATATTCGGCGATATTTGGAGTTTTTCATGCTCGAACAGGCTCAGCGCGTCCTCAAGGACATCTTCGGCTACGACAGTTTTCGTGGCCGTCAGGGTGCGATCATTGAGCGCGTGGCCAGTGGCGGCGATGCTCTGGTGCTGATGCCTACCGGCGGTGGCAAGTCGTTGTGTTTTCAGGTCCCGGCGCTGCTGCGTGAAGGTCTGGCGGTGGTGGTGTCGCCGTTGATCGCACTGATGGACGATCAGGTCGCGACCCTGGAAGAGCTGGGCGTTGCCGCAGCCGCCTTGAACTCGACCCTGAGCGCCGAGCAGCAGCGCGATCTGGCGGCGCGAATCAAACGTGGCGAAGTGAAGATGCTCTATCTCGCGCCCGAGCGCCTGGTACAGCCGCGGATGCTGGCGTTCCTGCAGAACCTGGACATCGCCCTGTTCGCCATCGACGAAGCGCACTGCGTCTCTCAATGGGGCCATGACTTCCGTCCGGAATACCTGCAACTGGGGCAGTTGGCGGAATTGTTCCCCAATGTGCCGCGCATCGCCCTGACCGCTACCGCCGACAAGCGTACTCGCGAAGAAATCGTCAATCGCCTGTATCTGCAGGACGCCGAACGTTTTTTATCGAGTTTCGACCGACCGAACATTTTCTACCGCATCGTGCCCAAGGAGCAGCCGCGCAAGCAGTTGTTGGCGTTCCTGTCCGAGCGCCGTAGCGATGCGGGCATTGTCTACTGCCTGTCGCGCAAAAAAGTCGACGAAGTCGCTGCGTTCCTGTGCGAGCAAGGCTTTCCGGCCCTGGGGTATCACGCCGGGTTACCCAACGAGACGCGTGCCTTCAACCAGAAGCGCTTCCTCAATGAGGAAGGCCTGATCATGGTTGCCACCATCGCCTTCGGTATGGGCATCGACAAGCCGAACGTGCGTTTTGTTGCGCACCTCGACTTGCCCAAGTCCCTGGAGGCCTATTACCAGGAAACCGGTCGCGCCGGTCGCGACGGTTTACCCGCAGACGCCTGGATGGCCTACGGCCTGCAAGACGTGCTGATGCTCAAGCAGATGCTGCAAAACTCCGAAGGCGATGAGCGCCACAAGCGTCTGGAACAGCACAAGCTCGACGCCATGCTGGCACTCTGTGAAGAAACCCGTTGCCGGCGCCAGACCCTGCTGGCGTATTTCGACGAAGACATGCCGCAACCGTGCGGTCACTGCGATAACTGCGTTGACGGTGTCCAGACCTGGGACGCCACCGAGCCGGCGCGTCAGGCGCTCTCGGCGATCTACCGCACCGGCCAGCGTTATGGTGTCGGGCATCTGGTGGACGTGCTGCTGGGCAAAGACAACGACAAGGTACGCAGCTTCGGTCATCAACATCTTTCGGTGTTTGGTGTAGGCAAGGCGCGGACCGAGGGCGAATGGCGCTCTCTGTTCCGACAGCTGGTGGCTCGAGGTCTGGCGGACATCGATCTGGAAGGCTACGGCGGCCTTCGCCTGAGCGACAGTTGCCGGCCGTTGCTCAAGGGCGAAGTCACACTGGAGTTGCGCCGCGATCTCAAACCGCAGACGACCGCGAAAAGCAGTACCAGCCAGGCCAGCCAACTGGTGCGTGGCGAAGAGCGCGAGCAGTGGGAAGCGTTGCGGGCCCTGCGGCGCAAACTGGCCGAAGAACATGGCGTGCCACCGTACGTCATTTTTCCCGATTCAACGTTGCTGGAAATGCTCCGCAGCCAGCCAGGCTCCTTGTCGGAAATGGCCAGGGTCAGCGGCGTCGGTGCGCGCAAACTGGAACGTTACGGCGAGGCGTTCCTTGAAGTGTTGGGCGGTCAGGCCGAGGCGCCGAAAGTGGTCGCCGATATCCGTCACGAGCTGATCACCCTGGCCCGCGCCGGCATGACGCCGATGCAGATCGCCGGTCAATTGCAGTGCTCGGAAAAGAACGTCTACACCTTGCTCGCCGAGGCCATTGGCAAGCAGCAGCTATCGCTTGAGCAGGCGCTGGATCTGCCGGAGGACTTGCTGGGTGAAATACAGGACGCGTTCCTTGACGGCGAGGGCGAGCTACCGCCTGCCGCAGAGGTGATCGAGCTGTTTGCCGGGCGCGTTCCCGAAGGCGTTCTGTACTGCGTGCGTGCGGCCTTGCAGTCGGAATTCGAGATTTGAGTGGTCTGGTTTATAGATGTAACGATTCAGTACATAGCAAGTCTTGCCTCGGGGCAGGGGGCATGCTTAGCTGACTAATAATTAGTTTCACCCTATTTCAGTCTAATCATGAGTTTTTTATGCCGTTAACCGATCAACACCGTTTTGGCATGCAGTTGGCGCAGATGTCTCGAGGCTGGCGTGCCGAACTGGATCGCCGTCTGGCCGGGCTTGGCTTGTCCCAGGCCCGTTGGCTGGTGCTGCTGCATCTCGCCCGTTTTGACGAGGCGCCGACTCAACGTGAGTTGGCCCAAAGCGTGGGCGTCGAGGGTCCAACCCTGGCGCGGTTGCTCGACAGTCTGGAAACTCAGGGGCTGGTGCAGCGACAATCGGTTGCTGAAGACCGCCGGGCGAAAAAGATTGTCCTTTGTGCTTCGGCCCGGCCATTGATCGAGCAAATTGAAACCATCGCCACCGCGTTGCGCCACGAGCTTTTCGTCGGTGTCGACGAAGAAGAATTGCGCGTGTGCATGCGGGTTCACGGGCGCATTCTGGCCAATCTGGAAAAATCTTGAGGTATTACAACCCCGCAGACTTTTGAGATTCAGTGCTTGGCGGACTATAAGAGATAGCCGTGTTTGTGCAGGACGCATGAACGCCCGCAGGTTGGTTTCGGTTATCCAAAGGATGCTCATGCTCGAGAGTTTGCAGTCCGCGTTGCGCTGTTCAGTCAGATTGAACGCCTCTGAAAAAAAGCCCCGCTTGTTCAACATCCGCTCGCTCTTAGCAGCGTGCGGTGCCTTGTGTTACCCGGCATTGGCCCCGGCGCTGGGGTTGGGTGATATCACGCTGCATTCGGCGTTGAACCAACCGCTCAATGCCGAGATTGCGCTGGTGGAGCCGGGTGATCTGGCTGAAGGCCAATTGTCCGTGAGCCTGGCGACGGCCGAAGAGTTCAGCCGCGCCGGGATCGAGCGGGAGTTCTTCCTCAATGACTTGCGTTTCAGCCTGGTCCTGCACGGCAACCGCAGCGCGATTCGGGTGGTTTCGAACAAACCGGTCAACGAGCCTTTCCTGAACTTTTTGGTACAAATGAATCAGCCCAATGGGCGTTTGCTGCGTGAATACACCCTGCTGATCGACCCACCGGGCTCACCGGGGATCGTACCCTGGAGTGCGTTTGGGCAAGGGGCACCCGCGACATCTCCGTCACCTGCTTCGCTCTCCCGGCAAGTGGCTGCGCTTGGGCCACCGCCAGCGGTGCAGCCGAAGTCGCCCGAACCCGCAGACGACACTCAATCAACCGCCGTGGCACCGTCTCAGGAGTCGCCTGCATTCACTTCCGGGCAGTTGGCCGAGGTCAAAAGGCGCTCTGCCAGTCCTGCCGTGCCGCCGGCAGCAAGCCTGCCACTGGTTGCTCCGCAGACCGAAGAGCCCGGCGGACCGAACGTGTGGGTGATGACGGGGTTGGTGGTGCTGTCAGCTCTGTTAATGCTGGCATTGCGGGTTCGCCGTCAGCGGCATCAAGCTCAAGCAACCCCTGAGCCGTTACCCATACAGCCCGTGGCCCGTGAGCCTCTCGCTAGCCAAATGGCCCCTCACGTGCCGGAAAAAGCGGACCATAAAACGAATTCCGTGGCTACGGTGCAGAAAGCCGTGGCACCACACCTGGAATCCGCTGAAGCGTCCGTTGTCCTGGAGGGGGGCAGTCTTTACGTTGCTGCCAGTGCTGAGTCCGAAGCCAAAGCATCGGGCAGCCCGGCACTGGATGAGTTCCGGCTGAACCTGGACGACCTGTCGATGGACGCGGACCGGGATTTGATCAGCCCGTTTGAAGCCGCGCCGCCGTCTCTCGACAAACCAGCCGCCGATACGTCGCCCGACTTCGCCCCAAGCCCCCTGCAAGATATCGAACTGTTGCCAATAACTTGCACATCTCGGGGCGAGCGTTAAAGGTGGTTATTATAACGACGCCATCGAGTTCAGGAGTTCGCCTCACCATGACTGCCAGTAAACCGGAAATCATCATCACCTACTGCACGCAATGCCAATGGCTGTTGCGCGCCGCCTGGCTGGCCCAGGAACTGCTCAGCACCTTTAGCGACGATCTGGGTAAAGTCTCCCTTGCACCTGGCACGGGCGGAATTTTCCACATCACCTGCAACGGCGTTCAAATCTGGGAGCGCAAGGCCGACGGTGGTTTTCCCGAGGCCAAAGTACTCAAGCAGCGGGTTCGCGATCAGATCGATCCGGAGCGCGATCTCGGGCATAACGAGCGAGCTCAGTGAGACGCTGCTTCGGCCACCACTGTTTTTTTGTTTGAGCCGCTTGAGACGCTGCTGGAAACCACGATGGCGACAATGATCAAGGCGCCGCCTATGAGCATGCGCAGGGTCGGGTTTTCACCAAACAACAGCCAGGCAACAGTGATACCGTAGACCGGTTCCAGAGCAAACACCACGGCAGCCGTGCGCGCTTTGATCACCGCGAGGCTGGCGACGAACAGGCTGTGGGCGACGCCGGTGCAGAACACCCCGAGCAGACCGATCCACAGCCAGTCAATGGCGCGAACCCCGGTCAGCCCTGGCGCAGCCACCGGCAGCAGGCACAGGGCGACCACCACGTTCTGGCACAGTGCGGCCTGCACCGCCGGGATTCGCCCCGAACTGGCGCGGTTAGTCAGCGATAGCAGGGCGAACAACAACCCCGAACCCATCGCCCAGAGCAGCCCGCTGGTAGCCTCACTGGCGAGGTCGAAGTCCGGGGTCACCAGGACCAGGCCGACACTCACCAGCACCACCAGCAGGATTTCATTGGCGCGAATCCGCTCGCGGAAAATCAGCCCTTCAAGGATCACGGTAAACGCCGGGAAACTGGCAAAACCCAAGGTCGCAATTGCCACACCGGCCACTTTCACCGCGATAAAGAAGCTCACCCAGTGCCCCGCCAGCAACAGGCCGCTGAGCAGAAGACGACGCCAGTCGGCAGCTTCAAGTTTCTGCCAGCGAGTGTTGCTGGCAAAACGGGCAAAAAAAGCCAGCGCGATCACTGCAAATGCGGCACGGCCAAAGACGATAATCGCGGGCGAGGCGGCGGCGAGTTTGCCGAACACGCCGGTCAGGCCGAACATCAGTGCGCCGATATGCAGGGCGCCAAGGGCGGTACGCGGAGTCATTGCAATCCTTGATAAACGTGTTGAGCGGGGACAATAGCGCGATGCTGTCCCTACATTGAACCTCGCTACTCTCACGTTTGTCTGTCGCGATCCTCGCGCCTTTTATCGCAGGCCTAGCGTTCGACAGCCTCGCGGCGCAATTTGCCGGGCGAGGCACCGAACTCACGCATCACCGCCGCAGCGAACGCGCTCTGGGAGCTGTAGCCGACTTTGTTGGCGACTTCGCCGATCGGCAAGCCGGACTCGCGCAATAGCCGCACGGCGATGTGCAGGCGGCGACTACGGATGTAGTCCATGGGCGTCTGGCCGCATTCGGCGATAAATCGTGCGTGCAGGCGTGCGCTGGAGAGGCCGGCAACGCGGGCCAGGTCCGCGACTTGCAACGGGTACGCGGCGTATTGATCGATATGTGCGTTCAACGCGGCATAAGGCAAGCGTCGACCGCCGACGCTGTTCGGCGCGGCGTTATTGAGGCTGGCCAGTAACAGAACGGCACCTTGCTGAGCAATCAACGGGTCATTCACCGGGCTGCCAGCCAGCCAGCTGACCAATTGGCTTTGCCCGGCATTCAATGGCAGCCGAGCGGGGGTGTCGAGCAAGCGGCGGCTGGCATCGGCGTGCTCGCCCAGAGATTGCGTCACCCAGTGATCGCTTGGCACGTCCAGCACCAGACAGCGGCTGCCATTCGCACTGCCACAGGTGTGATGGGCGTCCGAGGGGACCACCACGAAGCTCTGCTGAACCACCTGGCTGCCGCGGCCATCGACCTCGAAGTCGAGCTGGCCCGACAGGCCGAACACCAGTTGGGCGTGTTCATGGCTATGGACAATCAAGTCGTGGGTGTATTGGCGTAGCGTGAGGATCGGTCTCATCGCAGTCTCCTTGGCAGACCGGCAGTTTACACCGGCACTGGCCGGGCTTTCGTTGTCATCGGACTGCCGTATTAGTGTCATGGGCTATTAATCGCTCTGGCGCAAGCTCGCAAAAAATACCGGAGAGGTTGTCCATGACCAGCGCTGAGCTCGCCAAACCCAGTCGTAAGCAACGCGTGCGCACATTGTGGATTTCCGATGTACATCTCGGTACCCGGGATTGTCAGGCGGAACATTTGTCGCAGTTTCTCAAGAGCTACCATGCGGACCGGGTCTACCTGGTCGGCGACATTATCGATGGCTGGAAGCTGCGCAGCGGCATGTACTGGCCCCAGGCACACACCAATGTCATTCGCCGGTTGCTGACCATGAGTAAACGCGGTACCGAAGTGATCTACGTCACCGGTAACCATGATGAGTTCCTGCGGCGTTATTCGAAACTGATCCTGGGCAATATCCAGTTGGTGGACGAGGCCGTGCATGTCACCGCAGATGGCCGGCAATTGTTGGTGATCCACGGCGATCAGTTCGACGTGATTACCCGTTATCACCGCTGGTTGGCGTTTCTCGGCGACTCGGCCTATGAGTTCACCCTGACCCTCAACCGCTGGCTTAATCACTGGCGTGCACGGTATGGCTACGGCTATTGGTCGTTGTCGGCGTACCTCAAGCACAAGGTCAAAACCGCGGTCAGTTTTATCAGTGACTTTGAAGAAGCCATCGCCCATGAATGCACCAAGCGGGGCCTGCACGGCGTGGTTTGCGGGCATATTCACCACGCTGAAATCCGCAAGGTCGGCGAGGTGGAATACCTCAATTGCGGAGATTGGGTGGAGTCATGCACCGCGTTGATCGAGCACTGGGATGGCTCGATCGAGCTGTATCGGTTGGCCGATGCCCAGGCGCGTGAGGCGCAGCTTAAGGCCGAGTTGGTGAAGGTTGCAGAACCGGGGTAGGCACAAGGGATGTGGTGTCTGGCCGGCCGTCATCGCGAGCAAGCCCGCTCCCACATTAGATTTGCTCTGATCACACCATTCTGGAACGACGCAGGTTTAGTGTGGGAGCGGGCTTGCTCGCGATGGACCGCGAAGCGGTCCCGATATCTGCAACTGCATCTCTTCATGCCGGTGAATACTGTTCCATCGCCGCCGTGTAGATCGAGCTCTTCGGCTGTGCGAACAGGCGCTCCAGCATCGGTTCGAAGAAGCTCAGGGGCAGGGTGTCGTAAGTCGGGTCGAAGGCTGCAGCGTCGTACTTGGCGCAGAACTCGATGGTTTGCCGGTACTGTGGATGTTCGCTGAATTGCTCGCGCAAATGTCGATCCATGCCCAGGTAATGGAAGAAGTAATAACCCTGGAAAATACCGTGTTTCTCCACCATCCACAGGTTTTCGGCGCTGACAAAGGGCTTGAGGATCGCCGCAGCGATGTCCGGGTGATTGTAGGACCCCAGGGTGTCGCCAATATCGTGGAGCAGGGCACAGACCACATATTCTTCGTCACGACCATCACGCCAGGCACGGCTGGCGGTTTGCAGTGAGTGGGTCAGACGATCTACCGGGAAGCCGCCAAAGTCGCCTTCAAGCAACTTGAGATGCGCAACGATTCGCGTCGGCAGCTGCCTGGCATAGGTACTGAAGTCTGCGGCGATGATCGCCCAGTCATCCTGCGTGCCATCTCGCATATGGGTGAAGCGGGCGTTGGCATTCATTGACGATTCTCTTAATGTTTTCGAAAGGATGTCTTTTCAGTGTATGCATTGGATCCAATCCTGCACTGGCTGCACGGGACGGCTTAATGACCCGGTGAGCCTAAAATGGCACTTTGCCAAGGATCATGTCGCGGTACATGACAAAGTCGCCGAGCAGGCTGTAGAGCGGATGCTGGAAAGTCGCAGGGCGGTTTTTTTCAAAGAAGAAGTGGCCGACCCAGGCGAAGCTGTAACCGGCCAGGGGAAGCACCCACAACAGCAGCCAGGCACTTTTGCCAATGGCAAAGGCCAGAATGAGAATGACCAGGCTGGTGCCGATGAAGTGCAGCCGGCGGCAAGTGCTGTTTCGGTGCTCACTTAAATAGTAGGGGTAGAACTGGGCAAAGCTGTTGAAGCGTTTGATGTTTCCCACGACTGCGATCTCTGTGGTTATTGTGCTGATGGCCAGATGTCCTACGGGGAGTTTATTTGAGTCTAGAGTGATCAGTGGTAACAGCCAGTGACAATAGGCGCCACTTTAGTATCCTTCTGAAATCAGCCGTGGGATGCGGCTCATCATGCAAGTAAACGCCATGAGCGAAAGAACGACTTCTGCAAGCTGGGCGATGGGGATTGTCGAAGCGCTGGAGATGGACGGTCTGGATTGCCGTGTATTGTTCAAGCAACTGGGGCTCGACTACGCGGCTCTGGACGACCCGGATGCGCGATTCCCTCAGGACTCCATGACGCGGCTTTGGCAGCGAGCCGTGGAGCTGTCCGGCAATCCGGCGATCGGCTTGAACATGGGCAAGGTGGTACGCCCGGCATCCTTTCACGTGGCCGGTTACGCCTTGATGTCCAGTCGGACCCTGGCCGAAGGCTTTCAGCGGTTGGTGCGTTATCAACGGATAATCGCCGAAAGCGCTGACTTGAGCTTTCGTCTTCTGCCCGAAGGCTATGCGCTGATTCTGACCGTGCATGGCGATCATCTGCCGCCGACCCGGCAGAGTGCCGAGGCCTCGCTGGCCTGTGCGCTAGCGTTATGTGGCTGGCTGACCGGGCGCACCTTGCAGCCGCGCCAGGTGTTGGTCGAAGGCGATCAGCCAGCCAATATCGAACCCTACAAACAAGCCTTCCACGCGCCGTTGGTGTTTAACGCGCCGTACGATGCGCTGATTTTCGAGCGGGCGGACATGGAAGCACCGCTACCGACGGCCAATGAGGCGATGGCGCTGCTGCATGACCGGTTTGCCGGTGAGTATCTGGCGCGGTTCTCTGAAAGTCGGGTCACGCACAAGGCGCGGCAGGTGTTGTGCCGCCTGTTGCCCCAGGGCGAGCCCAAGCGTGAAGCGGTCGCGCAGACCCTGCACTTGTCTCAGCGCACTCTGCAACGGCGTTTACAAGAAGAGGGCACCAGTTTCCAGACACTGCTTGACGACACCCGTCGCGAGCTGGCTGAGCAGTATCTCGCGCAGCCAGCCATGACCCTGCTGGAAATCGCCTATCTGCTGGGTTTCGCCGACCCGAGTAACTTCTTCCGGGCCTTTCGTCGCTGGTTCGATGTCACGCCCGGTGAATACCGGGTGCGGCTGCTGGAGGCACCGGCGTTGCTCAATGACGCCAAAACGCCGGAATACACAGCACGAACACGGTGATGATTTCCAGTCGACCAAGCAGCATGCCGAGCGAAAGAATCCATTTGGCGGCATCCGGCAGCGTGGCGAAATTGCCGGCCGGGCCGATGGTCTCACCCAGCCCCGGGCCAACGCCGGAGACGGTGCTGGCCGCGCCGGTCAGGGCGGTCATCCAGTCCACGCCCAGCAGCGACAGCGCCAGGGCGATCACGCAGATGGTGATGGCGAAGAAGAACGAGAACGTCAGAATCGAGCGGACGATTTCTTCGTCGAGACGATGACCGTTGTACTTCTGTTTGATCACTGCCCGCGGGTGAATCAACTGATTAAGGTTGGCCTTGAGCAGGATGTAGGCGACCTGAAAACGGAAGATCTTGATCCCGCCGGCGGTCGAGCCGGAGCAACCGCCGACAAACCCCAGATAGAAAAACAGCATCAGTGAGAAGTTGCCCCACAGGCTGTAGTCGCCCAGGGCAAACCCGGTGGTGGTGACCACCGAGGTGACGTTCAGCGCCACATGCCGCAAGGCGTCCAGCCAGTGCAGGTTGGTGGTCCACCAGTACCAGGTGCCCAGCACCAGCCAGGTCACGAGTAACATCCCGAGCAAGCCTTGAACCTGCTGGTCCTTGATCAACGCCCGGCGATTGCCGCGCAAGGTCGCAACGTAGAGGGTAAAAGGCAGGCTGCCGAGGATCATGATCACCACCGCGACCCAATGCACCGCCGGTTGAGTCCACTTGGCCAGGGATTGGTCGGAGGTCGAAAAACCGCCGGTGGAAATCGCTGACATGGCATGGTTGATGGCGTCGAACGGGCTCATCCCGGCCAACCAGAACGCCAGGCTGCCAAGGATGGTGATGCCGACGTAGGCGCCGACGATCAGTCGGGCCACCATGTGCGAGCGCGGCATGACCTTTTGCGAGCGGTCCGAGGACTCGGTCTGGAACAACCGCATGCCACCGATGCGCAGCAACGGCAGAATCGCCACCGCCATACCGATAAAGCCGATCCCGCCGAGCCAGTGAAGCAGCGAGCGCCAGATCAGAATGCCGGGAGACATGGTGTCCAGGCCGCTGAGCACGGTGGAGCCGGTGGCAGTGATGCCGGACATACTCTCGAAAAACGAGTCGGTGTAACTGATGTGTTGGGTCAGCAGGAACGGTAGCGCGGCGAAGACGCAGACCACCACCCAGCTGGTTACGGTGAGCAGGTACATGTCCCGCGGGCGCAGGTGAATGTGCTCTGGACGTCCGGGAATTACCAGCGCAAGGCCTGCGATAAAGGTGATCATGCTGGCCCAGAGGAACGATGGAAGATCGCTGGTGCGTTCGAAAATCAGCAGGGTCGCCATCGGTACGACCATGCTGATGGCCAGGGTAATCAGGAAGATGCCGATAATGAAACCGATAATCCGTAAGGTCGGCAACGCCATGAGGTCCGCTCGGGCTGATAAGGGAAGGGCGCCATTCTACCTGCGGGGCAGGGCATGTAAACGGGCATCCCCAGGACCGCCGTTGCGACCGTCACCAAACGTCAGCAGACCTTGGGCAGTTACCGCTAGAATGGCCGGACATTTTTCTCAGGAGGTAGCCGATGCAGGCTCTCGACGTTTTGCTCAACCGTGTTTCCGTGCCGCGTTTGCTCGACCCGGCGCCCACTGCGGCGCAACGCGAAGTTCTGTTTGGCGCTGCGTCGCGGGCCCCGGATCACGGCCAACTGCGGCCATGGCGCTTTCTGACGGTCGAAGGCGCGGCACGCGAGCAATTGGGCGAGTTGCTGGTCGAAGCGGCGCAGTTGCAAGGTGGTGACGTGACCCAGGCTGCGTTGGACAAGGCCCGTGCCATGCCGATGCGCGCGCCGTTGGTGGTGGTGGTCATTGCGCGATTGCAGGATCACTTCAAGGTCCCGAAGTCCGAGCAATTGCTGGCCGCCGGCTGTGCCGCCCACGGTATTTTGCTGGCCGCCTATGCCCAAGGCATCGGCGCGGTGTGGCGTACCGGTGAATTGTCCTATTCGCCGCATGTTGCCAAAGGCCTGGGGTTGGCCGAGGGCGAAGAGGTGATTGCCTTCCTGTACCTCGGTACACCGCAGAATGAGCCGCGTACGGCACCGAAGGTAGACATCACCGAGTTTGTCAGCGCCTGGTCGGCCAGGACCTGATGATCGTTCCCACGCTCGCGCGTGGGAATGCCTCATTGGACGCTCTGCGTCCATTCTGTGACGCAGAGCGTCACGGGCAGGCGGAGCGTGGGAACGATCATCTATCATCTACGCGACCGTCCCGGGCACCAACGGCAAATCCAGGCTGGCAATGAATCCGCCTTCCGGGTGATTGGCCAGGATCAAATTACCGCCATGTCGTTCCGCCGCCCGGCGGGCGATGGCCAGCCCGAGGCCATGCCCCGGAGCAGTCTGGCCGGGCGCTCGGTAGAACGGTTCACCCAATTGGCTCAGATGTTCAGCGTCAACGCCCGGCCCATGGTCGCGCACGCTGATGACAATCCTTTCCCCCCGCCGTAACGCCAGCATTTCAATCGGCTGCCCTGCCGGATTGAAGCGCTGGGCGTTACGCAGCAGGTTATCCACGGCGCGTTCGATCATCGTTGGCCAACCCTTGAGATTCAGCTGTGATTCCATCTCAATCTTCACGTTTTGCTCGGCTGAGTTGAGCAAGGCGTCTTTTTGCAGGTTGTTCAGCAGCCCATTGAGATCAATCTCTTCAGCGCTGGCGTTGTCGGCATCCACCCGTGCCAGCACCAGAATTTCACTGATCAAGGCTTCCAGGCGATCACACTCGCGGGTCAGCCGTGGCCAGAGTTTTTCTCGTTCTTCAGGAGTGGCGCGCTCTGCCAATGCCAGGGCGATACGCAGTCGGGCCAGTGGAGAACGGAGTTCGTGGGAGACATCGCGAAGCAATTGTCGCTGGCTGCCGATCAGGCTTTGCAGGCGTGCGCCCATGCGGTTGAAGTCGTTGGCCAGCACGCCGAACTCATCGCGACGATTGGCCAGTTTCGCCAGGCTGTTTTGTTGATAGGTGGTCTGGCCAAGGTCGTGCACCGCGCCGCGCAAACGGCTAAGGGGGCGGGTGATGGAGAGAGTGACCAGCAGACTGAATAAGGTCAGCACCACCAATGCAATACCCAAGGCGCTGAGCGGCCAAAGCAGGCTCTCACGGTGCCAGGCATTCAGCTCGGGGTGCGGAATACGGTAGATCAGCAGGTAGGTATCACCGGTTTTCGGGCTGGTGTATTCGACGGTCAGCCGGCGCCACGGCAGGCGTCGGTCATCATTGTTTTGCCGTGCTTCGAAGGCGGCCGCGCGACGTGGGAAGGTGCCATGCACCACCGGATCGCCACTTTCATTGAGCACCTGGACATCGATGTGATACTGGCGCTTGCGTTGCTCAAGAATATCCTGCGCAGCCTCTTCGCCTTGGGTCTCAAAGGTTTGTGTCCAGTCTTCGGCCAGGGTATTGAGGCCGGGGTGGCGGCTGAGGATCCAGGCGTCCTGATTCAACATGTGCCCGAGCAGGATCGAAAGCCCTGCAACCAGGGCGATAGCCAGCCAAAAGCTGGCTAGGATGCGCCAGAACAATGAACGCACGGGAAGTCCTCAACAAAGAAAGCCCAACGGCGTGAACCGTTGGGCTGGAAATGAGCGCTAACGCATTATTGCGCTTTTTTCGCTTGTTGCGCTTTCCAGGCCTGGAATTCGGCCCATTCAGCGCGACGCTCGGCCTGCTTTTTCTGAATCTCGTCGAATTGCTTCTGCTGATCAGGTTTCAGCAGGCCGCGAACCTCGGCTTCGGCCTTCTTGTGTCTGGCAGCCATTTCGTCTTTCAAGGCTTTCTGATCGGCTGGCGAGAGTTTTTCCAGGTAGGTTTCGATCAGGTGCTGACGCTCACGCATCTGTTCGCCCATGATTTTGCCAATCTGATGACGCTGTTCGCGACTCAGGTCCAGTTGACTGTACGGACCTTTGCCGTGCATGTGCTCGCTGTAGCGCGGGCCGTCCATTGGACCCACCGGGCCCGAGCCTTCTGGCATGGCCATGGCAACGGTCGGCAGGGCAGCCGCGAACATCAGAGCGATAAGGGTCTTGCGCATCGTGTATCTCCTGTTTCGATTCCGGTGAGTCCGGATGTGTGCAGATTACGGAGATCAAGGTCAGCGGCGGTCAGCGGAGCGTAAAGCTTGGGTAAAGATGTTTTTGGACGGACCTGACAAATCCAGTACTTTGCCGATTTCTTCCTGACGAAGCATGACCTATGTAGCAGCTGCCGAAGGCTGCGTTCGGCAGCGAAGCAGTCGTGATCCGGACAACTCGGGCAACCTGAAAGACCGAGCTGTTTGATTTTACGACTGCTGCGCAGCCGAACGCAGCCTCGCGGGCTCGGCAGCTGCTACAGGAAATGGTGTCGGGCTTACAGGCTGTAATAGTAGCCGCGGCTGCGCAGGGCAACGATGCGTGGACGACCATCAGGGTGTGGTCCGATTTTTTTGCGCAGGTTGCTGACGTGCATGTCCAGGCTGCGGTCATATAGCGTCAGTTTGCGTCCCAGAGCGATCTGCGCCAGTTCCTGTTTGTCCAGCGGCTCGCCCGGTTGCTTGAGCAGCGCTTCAAGCAAGCGACTCTCGGAGATGGTCAGGGTGAATTCCTGCTCATCGATACTGACTACGCCACGGACCGGGCTGAAACACAGGTCACCCAGCTCAAGCTGGCTGGACACCGCCGTCGGATGGCTGCGGCGCAGCACGGCGCGCAAACGGGCGGTCAACTCCCGTGGATCGCAGGGTTTGGCCAGGTAATCGTCAGCGCCCAATTCCAGGCCGAGGATGCGGTCCAGCGGCTCGCCGCGGGCCGAGAGCATCAGCACCGGCAAATCCGGATGATCGTTGCGCAGTTGCTTGAGCAGCTCCAGACCGCTGCCGTCAGGCAGCATCACGTCCAGCACCACGGCGGCTGGCGCGGCTTGGGCCAAGGCGCGGCGAGCGCTCAGGCCATCGTGGCAGGCATGCACCTGAAAGCCTTCCTGGCTCAGCCAACTGGTCAGGAGCTCACACAGCTCCTGGTCATCATCTATCAGTAACAGGTCGCTCATGACTCACTCAATTTAGCCATTGCCGACGTTGTCTACGTCCGCCACTGGCGAAGATACCGCAGAGCAGGGCCAATAGCGCTACTCCGGCACCGGTGACGAACCACCGCTGCTGATCGGTCAGCAGGTGCGGTACCGAGCTGGCCTGGGTTTCCTTGAGTTGCAGCTTGAGGCGCTGGTTCTCTTGGTGCAGACGGGTCAGCTGGGCGCTCTCGCGTTCGGCATCGGCACTTTGCAATTGTTTGTTCAGCTCATCGCGCTGGCGTTCGCTTTCTTTCAAACGCTGCTGCAACTCGGTGATCTGACTGCCGGCGCTCAGGGACAGAGGCGTTGAATTGCCCGAATCAGAGCGTTCTTCGGCATGGGCCGGGACCCCGATCGATAACATGACCAACAGCAGACACAACGGACCTTGGCGCATCGGAACTCCTGATTCCAATCGAGTGTTAGGCAAGTTGTCGGCCGTTAAACGAGAATAATGAGCGATTGAGCGCGCGATGAACCGACAGGATTCACCGCGCAAGGGACACTTTACGGCAGGACTTGTTTGAATGGCTTGACCAGAACACTGGCGTAGACGCCTGCCGCGATGTACGGATCGGCATCGGCCCAGGCCTGGGCGGCCGTCAGCGAGTCGAACTGGGCAACGATCAGGCTGCCGGTAAAACCTGCAGCGCCCGGATCATTACTGTCGACGGCCGGGTGCGGACCTGCCAGCACCACGCGACCTTCGGCCTGCAGCTGTTGCAGCCGCTCCAGATGCGCGGGGCGTGCAGCCAGGCGATTTTCCAGTGAATTGGCGACGTCTGTAGCAATAATTGCGTAAAGCATGTCAGTCCTCGGTTTTCGGAGTGGTGGTGTCGGCGTCATGCAGGTGGCGGGACAGGTAGATACCCTGGCCGACCAGGAACAGCAGGGTCATGCCCAGGCTGCCGAAGACTTTGAAGTCGACCCAGTAGCTCTGGAAGGTAAAGGCCACGAACAGGTTGGCACCGCCACAGAACAGGAAAAACGCGATCCAGGCAATGTTCAGGCGGGTCCAGACCGGGTCCGGCAAAGACAGCGCGTGGCCCATGATGCGTTTGATCAGCAGTCGGTCACCAATGAAATGGCTACCGGCAAAAGCCACTGCGAATAGCCAGTTGACCACCGGGGCTTTCCACTTGAGGAAGGTTTCGCTGTGGAAGGCGAGGGTCAGGCTGCCGAAGACCAGGCAGGCGATCAACGTCAGCCATTGGCTTTTTTCCAGCTTGCGCTGGGAAACGAACAGCGTGCCGTAAACCACCAGTGAACTGATGATCAGCATCGCGGTGGCGCTGTAAATACCGCCTACAGTCAGCTCATGGCCGGCGATGTCGACGACCTGAGGATCGATTTTGTAGACGATGAAAAACAGGAACAGCGGGATGAAGTCGATGAATTGTTTCACAGTGGCAGCCAGAAGCAGGATGTGGCGGCATAATAACAAACATCTTAGGCCGCGAAAGCGCCAGCTGATTTGAGGTTACAGAGTCCTGTGAATGTTGATTTGCACTGCCATAGCACGGCCTCCGATGGCGCCCTGGCGCCTGCGGCACTGGTTGCGCGTGCGTTCGAGAGAGGCGTGCGAGTCCTGGCCTTGACCGACCATGACACCCTCGAAGGCCTGGAAGAGGCCCGCAGTGCAGCGGTTGCGCTGGGTATGCAACTGATCAACGGTGTCGAACTGTCCTGTACCTGGGGCGGTGCGACCATTCATGTATTGGGCTATGGTTTCGACATTAATGCCCCGGCTTTGGTCGAGGCCATCGACAAGTTGCACCACGGTCGCTGGCTAAGGTCCGAAGAAATCAGCCGCAAACTTGCGCTCAAAGGCATGCCGGGAGCGCTGGAAGGTGCCCGGGCGGTTCAGCAGGAGTTGGGGGACAGCGGCAATGCACCCGCTCGACCGCACTTCGCTGATTACCTGGTACGTGCCGGTTTCGTGAAGGACCGCGCCGAGGCATTTCGCAAATGGTTGGGCGCCGGCAAGCTGGGGGACGTCAAGCAGCATTGGCCGACCCTGGAGGAAACCGTCGAGACGCTGCGTGCGGCGGGCGCCTGGGTCAGCCTGGCACATCCTTGGCACTACGATTTCACTCGCAGCAAACGTCGTCGCCTGATTGCCGACTATATTCAAGCGGGTGGCCACGCGATTGAGGTAGTCAATGGCCATCAGCCCGCCGAGCAGGTGGGCAGCCTGGCTATTCTGGCTCGTGAATTTGGGCTGCTGGTCAGCGCCGGCAGTGATTTCCATGGACCTGGAGGCTGGTCCGAGATTGGCGAATACCGTCCGCTCCCGGAGGATCTGCCGCCGCTTTGGTGTCGGTTCAAACATGACCCAATTATTGCCGCCGTCTGAACAGGTAGAGAATGTGAGTCAATTTTTCCAGATTCATCCGGAAAACCCGCAAGCGCGCCTGATCAAACAGGCTGTTGAGATCATCAGGTCCGGTGGGGTGGTGATCTATCCAACTGACTCCTCCTACGCCATTGGTTGCCAGATCGGCGACAAGAACGCCATCGAGCGTGTCCGTCGTTTGCGACAACTGGACGACAAGCACAACTTCGCGCTGATCTGCAGCGACCTGTCGCAACTGGGGCTGTTCGCCAAAATCGATACCGGTACCTTTCGCTTGCTCAAGGCCCATACGCCGGGCCCGTACACGTTCATTCTCAACGCTACCCGCGAAGTCCCGCGCCTGTTGCTGCACCCCAAGAAGCGGACCATCGGTCTGCGGGTGCCGAGCCATCCGATTGCCCTGGCGTTGCTTGAAGAGCTGGGGGAGCCGCTGATGAGCGTGACGCTGATCATGCCCGGTGAGACTGAGCCAATGAGCGATCCTTACGAGATGCGCCAAATGCTTGAGCATCAAGTCGATCTGATCATCGATGGCGGTTTCGGCGGCATCAAGGCGTCCACGGTGATCAATCTGGCTGATGGCGAGCCTGAAGTGATCCGTGTCGGTTGCGGCGACCCGGCGCCGTTCACGGTCGAAGCCTAGATGTCTGCAGTCGAATCAGTGGACAGCCAGGCGGGAGCGCAGCAAGAACTGCCGTTCGCCATGGTCTATGGCCAGGCGGTCATGGAAATGCCGCTGGACCTGTACATCCCGCCGGATGCGCTCGAGGTTTTCCTCGAAGCCTTCGAAGGCCCGCTGGACCTGCTGCTGTACCTGATCCGCAAACAGAACATCAACATTCTTGACATCCCGGTGGCGGAAATCACCCGCCAGTACATGGGCTATGTCGAGTTGATGCAGTCGGTGCGCCTGGAGCTCGCCGCCGAGTACCTGGTCATGGCGGCAATGCTCGCCGAGATCAAATCGCGGATGCTGCTGCCTCGGTCTAGCGAGATCGAGGTGGAAGAAGACGATCCGCGCGCCGAGCTGATCCGCCGCTTGCAGGAATACGAACGCTTCAAAGCCGCGGCAGAAGGCATCGACGGGTTGAGCCGGGTAGGGCGCGATGTGGTGGTGCCCAGGCTCGATGCCCCGGAAGCCCGGGCGCGCAAATTGTTGCCGGACGTGAGCCTGGAAGAGTTGCTGATGTCCATGGCCGAAGTCCTGCGCCGTGGCGATATGTTCGAAAGCCATCAGGTCAGCCGCGAGGCGTTGTCCACCCGTGAGCGCATGAGTGATGTGCTCGAACGCCTCAAGGGCGGCGGCTTCGTGCCCTTTGTCGAGCTGTTCACCGCTGAAGAAGGCCGCCTGGGTGTGGTGGTGACCTTTATGGCAATCCTCGAGCTGGTCAAGGAATCTTTGGTCGAGCTGGTGCAGAATGAGCCTTTTACGGCTATCCATGTGCGGGCGCGAGCCGAATAACGAGCCGAAATCAATGAATCTGAGTGAACCCCGCGAGCTGGCGCCATTGCTTGAAGCCTTTCTGTTGGCCTCGGGAAAGCCGCAAACCATGGAACGTCTGTTCGAGCTCTTCGAAGAGGGTGAGCGGCCGGAACCGCCGGTTTTCAAGAAAGCCCTGGAGATCTTGCGCAAATCCTGTGACGGCCGGGCCTTTGAGCTCAAGGAAGTCGCATCCGGTTATCGCCTGCAGATTCGCGAGAAGTTCTCGCCTTGGGTTGGGCGACTGTGGGAAGAGCGGCCGCAGCGTTATTCCCGGGCCATGCTGGAAACCATGGCCTTGATCGCCTATCGCCAGCCGATAACTCGGGGCGAGATCGAGGATGTGCGCGGTGTGGCAGTCAACAGTCATATCGTCAAAACCCTGCTCGAACGTGAGTGGATCCGCATCGTTGGTTACCGCGAAGTGCCAGGTAAACCGGCGATGTTCGCCACCACCAAAGCCTTTCTCGACCACTTCAACCTGAAAAATCTCGACGACCTGCCGCCGCTGGCCGAACTGCGTGAGCTGGAGCCCGATCCGATTCTCGATTTCGACGATGCACCAGTGCCGCAGAGCCTGCAAGAGCTGGCCGATGCCAGCGCCGAGCCGGAAGAACCGAAAGACGAAACCAGCTTCCATACCCTGTTGCTGGAACTGGACTCGATGGAGGAAGGGATCAAGACCGACTTCGACGATTTGCTTCGGGATGGGGCAGTGAACGAGACCAGCGTCGAGAGCGAGACCGAAGTCCAAGCCGAAGCACAACCCGAAATTGAGGTTGAGCTTCACGTTGAGGCTGAAGCCGAAACTGAGGAAGAGCAGGAAGACGACCTTATCGGCGTCGCAGAGGCCCGCGCCAAACTGCTGGCCGCTGTCGCCGCGCTGGAGCAAGCAACACCAGTCTTGAGCGACGAAGAAGCCGAGGCCCAGGCGCTCGCTGAAGCGATCGAGAACGAAAGACGCTTGCTTGAGGATGAGTGATTGATCGTTCCCACGCTCTGCGTGGTAACGCATCCCGTGACGCTCTGCGTCGCAGCCGAAGGCGGACGCAGAGCGTCCATGGCGGCATTCCCACGCAGAGCGTGGGAACGATCTGATCACCTTTCCCCTCACCGGTCGGCGGAAAAACAACTAACCGACCGTTTATCGGCTAGTCTCTGATGCGCGAACAGCGCCATGAGCGTATGATTCGCGACCCTTTGGCGATCCTTGCGCCCAAAGACCAGCTTTCAACGCTTCAGGCCAGGCCTGAACAGACCACACCGGGAGGTGCCCAGATGAGTGACAACGACCAGAAAGACAGCCAGGAAATCGGCCCAGCAGGCGAAAAACTGCAGAAAGTCCTCGCCCGTATCGGCGTTGGCTCGCGCCGTGACGTAGAGGCCTGGATCAGCCATGGCCGGATCAAGGTCAATGGCAAAGATGCCACCCTTGGCCTGCGCGTCGACCTGCATGACGCCATCACTATCGATGGCAAGGTGATCAAGCGTGAAGAGGCCGCCGAGTCGGTGCGCCGCGTGATCATGTACAACAAGCCCGACGGCGAAATCTGCACCCGTGACGACCCTGAAGGCCGTCCGACCGTGTTCGATAAAATGCCGCGTCCGAAAGAAGGTCGCTGGATCAACATTGGCCGTCTGGACATCAACACCACCGGTCTGCTGATGTTCACCACCGACGGTGAGTTGGCCAACCGTCTGATGCATCCTTCCTACGAAATGGACCGCGAGTACGCGGTGCGTGTGCGTGGCGAAGTCGATGACGAGATGATCGAGCGGCTCAAGGCCGGCGTGGTCCTCGAAGACGGCCCGGCGAAGTTCACCGATATCAAGCAAGCACCGGGCGGCGAGGGCTTCAACCATTGGTACCACTGCGTAGTGATGGAAGGCCGTAACCGTGAAGTGCGTCGTTTGTGGGAATCCCAAGGGCTGGTGGTCAGCCGTCTGAAGCGTGTACGTTTTGGTCCGGTGTTCCTCAACTCCGACCTGCCGATGGGCCGCTGGCGCGAAATGAGCCAGTACGAAGTCGATATTCTCAGCGCTGAAGTCGGCTTGACGCCGGTCGCCATGCCGCAGATGAATGCCAAGAGCAAAGACAAGCTTGAGCGTATGCAACGCAAATCGTCCCGCCCGGTTGGCAAGGCCGAGCGCGTGCGGACCCTGCGTCCAGCCGCTGGTGCACCTGCCGCTGGCCCGCGTCCAGTCCGTGAGCCGCAGATCGAAGGCGAGCGCCCGGCGCGCAAACCTGCTCCACGTCAGGATGGCGAGCGCGGCCCACGCACTCCGCGTCCGGCTACCGGTCGCGGTGCTCCAGCAGGCGGTCGCAGCGATCGTGGTACGCCAGTGGCAGACCGTCCGGCCGACACCAAGCGTCCAGCCAAGCCTGGGCCAAAGTCCAAGCGTCCGGGTATCGGCCTGGTCGACAGGGATGCGCCATCCGGCAAACGCCGCGGCGCACCGGCCGGCTCCGGTCAGCGTCCAGGCTTTGGCCGTCGCAAGCCTGAGTAAGCGGTAAGCTGCAAACAAGAACGCCAACCCCAGGGTTGGCGTTTTTTTTTGCGCTTCGTATTGATCGTTCCCACGCTCTGCGTGGGAATGCCGCCTTGGACGCGCAGCAATCGCCTTCGGCAGTGACGCAGAGCGTCACGGGATGCATTCCCACGCGGGAGCGTGGGAACGATCATGTGTTGCACTTAAAACACAAACCACCCATCAAACACCATCTTATGGGCGTTGTGATTCAGCAAATGGCCAATCCCTGGCAGATCTGTATTGGAAATTTTGCGTGCCGCCTCGTAAACAAATATTTACGAAATTCCAGCTTTCCACCCATGGAATCGACGATTCATCCCAACCGTAAGGAAAACCTGCCGGAAAAGTGTTGAAGCGAGCTATTCCAAGGCTCTGGCCCGGTTGTTTCGCAACGCTGGGGAGGGTGTCATGCGTCCATGCCTGTCGTGCAGGCCATAACAACAAGGAGGCGCAATGAACGCTGTGACTCATTTTCTGCGAGGCGAAATCGACTTCGCCCTTAGCGACCACCCATGTGGGTATGTCCATTCCTTTGCTGCTATTGAAGACCATCGAGCAAGCCCCAGCCTGACGCTGCGTGATCCGCGCTGACCAAGCGGTGTCTGGCAGCAGGAGGTTACGGGTGTACAATGCGCGGCGTTTTAACTGTGACTCAACTGCGTATCCGCGCATTTTGCGCCTGTCGGCTGTCATGACTCGCTGCGAGCTTTTGCTCCCGGCAACCCGCTCGATTGCCCAAGGCCAATAAACTCAAGGCTATCCGCCTTGTTCACTCCGCCGCGTCACAAGCGTGGTGGGTTCGATCTCGTCACAGATAAAAACAAACAGGTGACGCATGACCCGTGAAAAAACGCTGAACTTCTGGTGCCTGCGCTGGGGTTTGATCTGTGCTGCTTAAACCCGTATCCAAGCAGCAACGTAAAACGAACATCATCAAACCTTGCGTGAGACCCTTTTAATGAGTGGACAAAACTCGCATTCAGGTACGCTTCAGCGCGGCCTGAAAAATCGCCATATTCAACTTATCGCCCTCGGTGGCGCGATCGGTACCGGGTTGTTCCTGGGCTCCGCCGGCGTTCTGAAGTCGGCCGGTCCGTCGATGATCCTCGGCTACGCGATCTGCGGCTTCATTGCCTTCATGATCATGCGCCAACTGGGCGAAATGATCGTAGAAGAGCCGGTGGCCGGTTCGTTCAGCCACTTTGCCCACAAATACTGGGGCGGATTTGCCGGCTTCCTGTCGGGCTGGAACTGCTGGATCCTCTACATCCTGGTGGGCATGTCGGAGCTGACTGCGGTCGGCAAATACGTGCACTACTGGTGGCCGGATGTCCCGACCTGGGCTTCGGCAGCCCTGTTTTTCGTGATGATCAACGCGATCAACCTGGCCAACGTCAAAGTCTTTGGCGAGGCCGAGTTCTGGTTCGCGATCATCAAGGTCGTGGCCATCGTCGGCATGATCGCCCTGGGTAGCTACCTGCTGGTGAGCGGCAACGGCGGTCCACAGGCTTCGGTCAGCAACCTGTGGGAACACGGCGGTTTCTTCCCCAATGGCGTCAGTGGTTTGGTGATGGCCATGGCGATCATCATGTTCTCCTTCGGGGGCCTGGAAATGCTCGGTTTCACTGCAGCCGAGGCTGACCAGCCGAAGACCGTGATCCCTAAAGCCATCAACCAGGTGATCTACCGGATCCTGATTTTCTACATCGGCGCACTGGTGGTGCTGCTGTCGCTGACCCCGTGGGACAGCCTGCTGGTGAGTTTGAACGCTTCCGGCGATGCCTACAGCGGCAGCCCGTTCGTTCAAGTGTTCTCGATGCTCGGCAGCAACACCGCGGCGCATATCCTGAACTTCGTGGTCTTGACCGCCGCGTTGTCGGTGTACAACAGCGGTACTTACTGCAACAGCCGTATGCTGCTGGGTATGGCCGAGCAGGGTGATGCACCGAAGGCGCTGGCGAAGATCGACAAGCGCGGCGTACCGGTGCGTTCGATTCTGGCGTCGGCGGCGGTGACCTTCGTCGCTGTGGTGCTGAACTACCTGATCCCGCAACATGCACTGGAATTGCTGATGTCGCTGGTGGTTGCGACGCTGGTAATCAACTGGGCGATGATCAGCTTCTCGCACTTCAAGTTCCGTCAGCACATGAACCGTACCAGGCAGACCCCGCTGTACAAGGCGCTCTGGTACCCGTACGGCAACTATATTTGCCTGGCGTTCGTGGTGTTTATTCTTTGCGTCATGCTGATGATTCCGGGCATCCAGATATCGGTCTATGCGATTCCGGTGTGGGTGGCATTCATGTGGATTTGCTACGGCATCAAGAACAAGCGCAGTGCTCAACATGCGTTGAGCGTGGCCGGTTCTGCGATGAAGTAAGCGCAACCTGCTAACAACAAACCCGGCCTGTGCCGGGTTTGTTGTTTCTGGGCTTTTTGTTTATTGAAACGTGTAGACCCGCGTATCCTGAAGGCCCTGAAACCGGATCGTTTTCCATGCTGGTGATTTCCAACAATGTGCATCTGCCAGATGCCGAGATCGAGTTGACCGCAATTCGCGCCCAAGGCGCGGGTGGGCAGAACGTCAACAAAGTCTCCAGCGCGGTGCATTTGCGCTTTGATATACCGGCTTCGTCCTTGCCACCGTTCTACAAGGAGCGGCTGTTGGCGCTGCGCGACAGCCGGATCACCAGCGAAGGGGTGATCATCATCAAGGCGCAGCAATATCGGACCCAGGAACAGAATCGCGCTGATGCGCTGGAGCGCCTGACCGAGCTGATCCTCAGCGCCACCAAAGTCGAAAAGAAGAGGCGTGCAACCAAGCCGACCCTGGGTTCGAAGAAGCGTCGGCTGGAATCCAAGACCAAGCGTGGTTCGATCAAGGCCGGACGCGGCAAGGTCGATTTCTAGTTCAGGCAGTAGTGGCCGCGCGCTCTTCACGGTATTTCGGCGCTCGCCGGTACAGGTAGATGCTCAGTATCAAACCGGCCATGGCGGCCAATGCGGCGAACAGGAAGATCGAGGCAAAACCAAAGCCTGCCGCAATCGCCCCGGCCAAGGGGCCAGTGATGCCCAGCGACAGGTCGATAAACAGCGAATAGGCCCCGACCGCCGCACCACGGCTGGAGGCCGGTACCAGATTCACCGCTTCCACACCCAGGGCCGGGAATACCAGCGAAAACCCGAAGCCGCTCAGCGCTGCGCCAGCCAGCGCCCAGTGGGCGTCCGGGGCCAGCCACAGGAGCAAGAGCCCGAGGATTTCTACCGACAGGCAGGCAATTGCCACACGAAAGCCGCCGAGGCGGTTGATCAGGTTGCCGAACAGCAGTCGCGCACCGATGAAGCAGGTACCGAACAGGCTCAGGCAGAGTACGGCGTTGGACCAGTGCTGAGTGGCGTAGTACAGCGTAATGAACGTGGCGATGGTGCCGAAACCGATTGAGCCAAGGGCCAGGCCGCAACCGTGGGGCAGCACTCGCCCCAATACATGCAGGAACGGCAAGCGCTCTCCGGCCACGATCGGCGCGGCGATTTTTGGCCAGGCCAACAGCAGGCCCAGTGCAGCCAGCAACAAAATGCTGACGCCCATGCTCCATAGTCCCAGTTGATTGACCAGCAATACCCCCAGCGGAGCACCAATGGCCAGCGCGCCGTAACTGGCGATGCCGTTCCAGGAAATAACCTTGGCGGTGTTCTGCGCGCCGACCCGGCCAATACCCCAGCCAATCGAGCCGGAACCCACCAGGCTTTCGGCGCTGCCCAGCACCAGTCGGCCGATCAACAGGCTGATCAGGCTCAGGGCCGGCATGCTCTGCAGCCAGGCCGAGAGCAGCATGAACACACCACTCAAACCGCAACCGGCCAGGCCGTACATCACTGCACGTTTGCTACCGAGGTTGTCGATGATTCGGCCGGCATAAGGACGGCTGAGCAGGGTGGCGAGGTATTGCACGCTGATCACCAGGCCCGCGATCACCGCGCCGAAGCCCAGATCGCTGTGCACGTAACCTGGCAGCACGGCCAGGGGAATACCGATATTCAGATAGCCAATGAAGGTGAAAAGTACGATGGAGACGACTTGCAGCGTGACTGCCATGGGGCGTTGGGTATCTGGCATGGGTAAAGGTCCACTGGCGCAGCAGGATAGATAGGCTGCTTATGATACCGATGGTTGCGCCGATGCAGGGGGGCTAAAACGAAAAACTATCTCGCCGACGATGAGGTTTCGGCAGCGGTTTGATCGGGATGAGAAGAATCAGGATTTGGCGGGTGCCAGCATTTGCGTGGCGACCAGAGCGGCGAGCGCATTTTCCTGGGTGCCGAAGCGTTGCAGCAGGGTGGTTTGTTTTTCTGGAGTGAGGCGATTCCAGACCTCGATCATTTTTTCAGCGGTGTCGATCAGGACGCCGGCTTGGGTTTCGCTGAAATTGTCGGTCATGGTTCGGGTCTCTGGCGTTCAGGCTGTGTGGAAAGCGCATGAATCAGCGCTTTCCACACGGTCTGGGTATCGCGTTCAGTCTTTGCTGTCGGCCTTGCGGCGTTCAGCTGCTTCTTTTGGCTCGGGCTGATGGGCGCCGGCTTGCCGCGGGGTTGTCTGCTCAGTTTCGTGCAGGCTTGGGAAGGGGAGATTAGGGATCTCGTGCATCGTAGTCGCTCCTCGCAAGGTCTGTTTTTAAATCGCTGGTAGATCCACGCTTTTAAAAAGCCTGCGCAGCATACAGCACTGGAAAAGACAAAAAGGCTTTTATATCCAGTTGTTACGACGGATGGGGTTGTCTAGACAGGTGAAGGGGTGAGCCAGCAGGGAAGGAGATGCAATCTGCAAAACACCACAGCTCTAGTGTGGGAAGGGCCGGGCGACGCTTCCCACATTAGATTTTCGTAGCCGCGAGCCCGTGCTTTGCCAAAATTATTACGCGCAAACCTCAGCAATCGCTTCAGCCAGCAAATCCAGGCGCGTCGCATCGATACCGGCGACGTTGGCGCGCCCGGAACTGACCATGTACACGCTGTGGTTTTCCCGCAGGCGCTGCACCTGTGTCGGAGTCAGGCCGGTGTAGGAAAACATCCCGCGCTGTACGCCAATGTGTGCGAAGCGCTCGCCAAGACCATGAGGGCCAAGGGCTTCCACCAGGCCTGAACGCAGTTGTGCAATACGCAGGCGCATGGCCTCGACCTCATCGGCCCAGAGGCTTTTCAGCTCTGGATCGCCAAGGATGGTCGCGACAACCGCGGCGCCATGATCCGGCGGTGTCGACCACAGGTTGCGGGCGATAAAGGCCAGTTGGCTACGGATATCCAGCAACTTGTCGGCATTGGCCGCGCAGACGATCAGTGCGCCGGTGCGTTCACGGTACAGACCGAAGTTTTTCGAACAGGAGCTGGTGATCAGTAACTCAGGCAGTGCTTCTGCGAACAGGCGTACCGCCCAGGCGTCCTGCTCCAGACCGTCGCCGAAGCCCTGGTAGGCGAAGTCGATCAGTGGTAACAGTTCGCGACTGCGCACAACCTCCAGCACCCGACGCCAGTCATCGTGGGACAGATCGAAACCGGTGGGGTTATGGCAGCAGGCATGCAGCAGCACAACGTCGCCCTTGGGCGCCAGTTTCAGAGTCGCCAACATGGCTTCGACGTCGAGGCGGTTGTCGCTGCCGACATACGGATAGTGACTGACCTTGAGGCCAGCCGCCGCGTAGATGGTTTCGTGGATCGGCCAGGTCGGGTTGCTCAGCCAGATGCCACGGCCCGGCAGGCAGCGGGCGATGAAATCGGCGCTCAGACGCAATGCGCCGGTGCCGCCAGGTGTTTGGGTCGCGCCAGCACGCTGGTGGGCGAGCAAGGCCGAGTCCGCGCCCAGCACCAACTCATTGATGACCTTGCCGAACGCCGCGTCGCCGTGACCACCGATGTAGGTCTTGGTGGTTTGCCGGTCGACCAACCGTTGCTCGGCCAGCTTCACTGACTGAAGAATCGGCGTCAGGCCCTGGGCGTCTTTGTAGACGCCAACGCCCAGGTCGAATTTGTGCGGGTTGGTATCCGAAGCGTAGGCCTCCATCAGGCCGAGAATCGGGTCGCCGGGCACTCGACCGATGGCATCGAAATGCATTATTTGCGGCCCTCGGCGTCTTTGGCCACTTCGTCAGTGCGCGCGGCCATGATGAAGTCGTTGCGGTGCAGGCCCTTGATCGAGTGGCTCCACCAGGTCACGGTGACTTTGCCCCACTCGGTGAGCAGGCCTGGGTGGTGGCCTTCGGCCTCGGAGATTTCGCCGACAGCGTTGGTGAAGGCCAGGGCAAATTTGAAATTTTTGAACAGGAAGACTTTTTCCAGCTGCATGACGCTGTCGCGTACTTCAATGTTCCAGTCAGGAATCTGCTTGATCAATACCGGCAGTTCTTCGTCGCTGACTTGAGGAGCGTCGGCACGGCAGGCTTCGCAATGGGCTTGGTTCAGAGTGGACATGGTGTATTCCTGAATTCGGTTCTTATTGGAAACTACTATTTTTTTGAGAGCGTCGCGAGTGCTGCCGTTCTCAAGCCGCCTTGGGCTTAGGCGGAAATTTTGGTGCGTGCAAGCCCAGCTGCATGCCGCGCTGGACCATTCCCATGATGTCTTCATGAGCCAGGTCGAACAGGCGCTTCAAGTCGGGCAAGACAAAGTACAGCGGTTGCAGGATGTCGATGCGATATGGCGTGCGCATCGCTTCCAGTGGGTCAAAGGCCTGATGTTCAGGCTCTGCGGACAAGCTGTAAACCGTTTCTTTGGGTGAGGAAAGAATGCCGCCGCCGTAGATGCGTTTACCTTGCGGTGTGTCGACCAGGCCGAACTCGATGGTCATCCAGTATAGCCGCGCCAGGTAAACCCGCTCTTCCTTGGAGGCTTGCAGGCCAAGCTTGCCGTAGGTGTGGGTAAATTCAGCGAACCAGGGGTTGGTCAGCAACGGACAGTGGCCAAAGATCTCGTGGAAAATGTCCGGCTCTTGCAGGTAATCCAGCTCTTCGCGGGTGCGAATAAAGGTCGCCACAGGAAACTGTTTGTTGGCCAGCAATTCGAAAAAAGTCTGGAAGGGAATCAGCGCCGGAACCCGGGCGACTTGCCAGCCGGTGGTGGCGCCCAGTACCTGATTGATTTCGCCGAGCTGCGGAATGCGATCGTGAGGCAAGCCGAGTTTTTCAATGCCGTCCAGGTATTCCTGGCACGCACGACCCTGGACCACTTTCAGTTGGCGAGTGATCAGCGTGTTCCACACCGCATGTTCTTCGGCGGTGTAGTCGATAAAACCTTGCGCATCGGGCTCGCGAGCCACGTATTGCGTCTGCTTCATGCTGCTCTCCTGCGAGGGGATTCGTTCTTGTTATGTCCAGCTATGTCCATAGAGATAGCTCAGAGAAGAACAAGTTGCAGCACCTTGGTCGCAGCGTAAGCGGGAATTTCCCCTGCTATTTGTAAAGTTTTCGTTACGTAACGACCTCGATCCCACACTCATTGAGATTTGTCGGTTTGAAAAGGCCTGTAACTGTCACATAATCTTGACGACTAACTGAGCCTGGCTGCAAAAAAAGTGGCAGGCCTTGTCTTAATACCTGTAGGAGCGAGCTTGCTCGCGATGGACTCAAGGGCGGCGCGTTTATTCAGTAAACACGCGTTATCGTTAACGTCCATCGCGAGCAATCGAGCGTCGACCGGCTGCTCCTACAAGGTGCAGCGTCGATCTCCCAATAATAATCCTGGACCTTTATATGCGTATCAAAGTCCACTGCCAGAATCGCATTGGCATTCTGCGCGACATCCTCAATCTGCTGGTGGAGTACGGGATCAACGTCGCCCGCGGGGAAGTCGGCGGTGAGCACGGCAATGCGATCTACCTGCATTGTCCGAATCTGATCAACATCCAGTTCCAGGCGTTGCGTCCGAAATTCGAGGCGATTGCCGGGGTGTTCGGCGTCAAGCGGGTAGGGTTGATGCCCAGCGAACGTCGGCATATGGAGCTCAATGCGTTGTTGGGGGCGCTGGAGTTTCCGGTGCTGTCTATCGATATGGGCGGTTCCATCGTTGCGGCAAACCGCGCGGCTGCGCAGTTGCTCGGTGTGCGGGTGGATGAAGTGCCGGGGATTCCGCTGTCGCGCTATGCCGAAGATTTCGATTTGCCTGAACTGGTTCGTGCCAACAAGTCGCGGATCAATGGCCTGAGGGTCAAGGTCAAGGGCGATGTGTTTTTGGCCGATATCGCGCCGCTGCAATCCGAGCACGATGACAGCGAGGCCATGGCCGGCGCCGTGCTCACGCTGCACCGGGCCGATCGGGTCGGTGAGCGTATCTACAATGTGCGCAAACAGGAGCTGCGTGGCTTCGACAGCATTTTTCAGAGTTCTAAAGTCATGGCTGCGGTGGTCCGCGAAGCGCGCCGCATGGCGCCGCTGGACGCGCCCTTGCTGATTGAAGGCGAGACTGGCACCGGCAAGGAATTGTTGGCTCGGGCTTGCCATCTGGCCAGCCCGCGTGGGCAGTCACCGCTGATGGCACTTAATTGCGCCGGGTTGCCGGAGTCGATGGCCGAGACCGAGCTGTTCGGTTATGGCCCGGGTGCTTTCGAAGGTGCACGGGCCGAAGGCAAGCTCGGTCTATTGGAGTTGACGGCCGGCGGCACGCTGTTTCTTGATGGGGTGGGGGAGATGAGCCCGCGCCTGCAGGTCAAGCTGCTGCGTTTTCTGCAGGACGGCTGCTTCCGCCGGGTCGGCAGTGATGAAGAGGTCTATCTGGATGTGCGGGTGATTTGCGCGACTCAGGTCGATCTGTCCGAGTTGTGTGCCCGTGGTGAGTTCCGCCAGGATCTTTACCATCGGCTCAATGTGCTGTCCCTGCATATTCCGCCGCTGCGGGAATGTCTCGACGGTCTGCCACCGCTGGTGGAGCACTTTCTCGATCAGGCCAGCCGGCAGATCGGTTGCTCATTGCCGAAACTGGCACCGGCGGCGATGGATCGGCTCAGTCATTACCACTGGCCGGGCAACGTTCGGCAATTGGAGAACGTGTTGTTTCAGGCGGTTTCGCTGTGTGATGGCGGGACGGTCAAAGCTGAGCATATCCGCTTGCCGGACTACGGCGTACGCCAGCCACTCGGCGATTTTTCGCTGGAAGGAGGGCTGGATGCGATTGTCGGGCGCTTCGAAAAAGCAGTGCTGGAGCGGCTGTATTCGGAGCACCCAAGCAGTCGGCAACTGGGCAAGCGACTTGGGGTTTCCCATACCACCATCGCCAACAAATTGCGCGAGTACGGGGTGGGAAAGAACGATCAAGAGTCGAGCGCATAACCTTTAAAAGTTCGTTCCCACGCTCCTGCGTGGGAATGCCTCATTGGACGCTCTGCGTCCGCTTTAGCTGTGACGCGGAGCGTCGCGGGCTGCGTTCCCGCGCAGAACGTGGGAACGATCAGATCAAAAGATCGCCGCCTGCGGCAGCTGATACGCCGCAAGCGGCATAACGGCGCCGGTTTTTCGTCTTTGACACAATTCATGAATCCCCTCTGATTCCATCAAGTCCTTTGTTTGCCTGCCCTCAAGCCACCAAAAGAAAGTTGGTGCACTTATTGCTTATGGCTCAGCAGTACAGCGGTGGGCGGCAAACGTCCGGCAGACAGAGGAAAGACTGTGGACAAGTACCTTTACGTGGCAATGACCGGCGCCAGCCAGAATGCACTGGCGCAAAAGGCGCATGCCAACAATCTGGCGAACATCTCCACCAACGGTTTTCAGCGTGACCTGGAGCAGGCGCGTTCGATACCGGTGTTTGGCGACAGCTTTCCGGCGCGGGCGTTTGCTTTGTCCGAGCGTCCGGCAACCGATTTTACTGCCGGGGCCATGGTGGAAACCGGTCGCGACCTCGATGTGGCGGTGAGCGGTGATGGCTGGATCGCCGTGCAGACGCCTGATGGCAGCGAAGGTTATGTGCGCACCGCAAGCATGAATGTGGACGCCCTGGGCGTACTGCGGGCCGGCAACGGTATGCCGGTGTTGGGCAATGGTGGGCCGATTGCCGTGCCGCCAGAGCAGAAAATCGAAGTCGGTCAGGACGGCACCATCAGTATCCGTGCGATGGGCGAAGGCCCGCGGGTAATGGCTGAAGTCGACCGCATCAAGCTGGTCAAGCCGGACCTCAAAAACATGACCAAGGGGCTGGATGGTTCGATCCATACCAAGGACGGCAAGCCAGTGGTGGCCGATGCCAGTGTGCAAATGGTGTCCGGATTCCTTGAGTCGAGCAACGTCAATGCCGTCGAAGAGATGACCTCGGTGCTGGCTCTGTCCAAGCAGTTTGAGCTGCACATCAAGATGATGAACACCGCCAAAGACGACGACCAGGCCATGGCTCGGGTCTTGCAGATCAGCTAATTATCAGAACGTAGCGCCGTAAAACAGGCGCGCGAGGAGAATCGAATGCTTCCGGCTCTATGGGTTGCCAAAACAGGTCTGTCCGCCCAGGACACCAACCTCACGACTATTTCCAACAACCTGGCGAACGTCTCGACCACGGGCTTCAAGCGTGACCGTGCCGAGTTCCAGGACTTGCTGTACCAGATCAAGCGTCAGCCAGGTGCCCAGTCGACCCAGGACAGTTCGTTGCCATCGGGCCTGCAAGTGGGTACCGGTGTGCGCATTGTCGGCACCCAGAAGAACTTCACTGCCGGTAGCCTGCAAACCACCGAGCAGCCTCTGGATCTGGCCGTCAACGGCCGCGGTTTCTTCCAGATCCTGCAACCGGATGGCACGACCGCCTATACCCGTGACGGTACCTTCCACCTGGACTCCAATGGCCAGATCGTGACGGCCAACGGCTTCGCTCTGGAGCCGGCGATCGTCGTTCCAAACAATGCGCAAACCTTCACCGTAGGCCAGGACGGTACCGTTTCGATTACGACCGCCGGTAGCGCTGCGTCGCAAGTGATCGGCAACTTGCAAACCGCCGACTTCATCAACCCGGCCGGTCTGCAAGCGGCTGGTAGCAACATGTTCCACGAAACCGCTGCCAGCGGCGCGCCGCAAATCGGCACACCAGGCCTGAACGGTTTCGGGACCACGCTGCAGAACACCCTGGAAACCTCCAACGTCAGCACCGTTGAGGAGATGGTCAACATGATCACCACTCAGCGTGCTTACGAGATGAACTCCAAGGTGATCTCCACTGCCGACCAGATGCTCACGTACGTAACGCAGAATCTGTAATCAAGTCTATGAGGCGGCCTGAGGTCGCCTGCAATACCGCGAGGTAAGGTCATGAATCGGTTTGTTTCTGTACTGGCACTGAGTGGGATCGCTGTGCTCGCGGGCTGTGTCGGCCCGACGCCGAAGCCCAATGACCCTTACTACGCGCCGGTGTTGCCGCGTACGCCGTTGCCTGCTGCGGCAAACAATGGCTCGATCTATCAGGCCGGTTTCGAGCAGAACCTGTACGGTGACCGCAAGGCGTTCCGGGTCGGTGACATCATCACCATCACCCTGAACGAGAAAACCCAGGCCAGTAAAAATGCCAACTCGCAACTGGCCAAGACCAGCAAGACCAGCATCGGCCTGACCTCGCTGTTCGGTAGTACGCCCAACACCAATAACCCGTTTGGCAGTGGTGATTTGAGTCTGGACGCCAGCTACAACGGTGACCGCGCGACCAAGGGTGACAGCAAGGCCGGGCAGGGCAACAGCCTGACCGGTTCGATCACCGTGACCGTCGCTGAAGTCTTGCCCAACGGCATCATCGCCGTGCGCGGCGAGAAGTGGATGACCCTCAATACCGGCGATGAGCTGGTGCGGATTGCCGGTCTGGTACGAGCTGACGATATCGCCACCGACAACACCGTGTCTTCGACCCGGATCGCCGATGCGCGTATCACGTATTCGGGTACCGGTTCGTTTGCCGATACGAGTCAGCCAGGCTGGTTCGACCGTTTCTTCCTCAGCCCGCTGTTCCCTTTCTAGGTGATGACCCGCCCCATGTTGAATTTCAAGCACCTGATGGCGGCCATGGTTTTGCTGTCGATCTCCCTGGATGCTCATGCCGAGCGGCTGAAGGACATCGCGAGTATTTCGGGCGTACGTTCCAACCAGTTGATCGGCTATGGCCTGGTTGTCGGGCTTAACGGCACGGGTGACCAGACCACGCAAACCCCGTTCACCCTGCAGACCTTCAACAACATGCTGTCGCAGTTCGGTATCAAGGTGCCGGCAGGCTCGGGCAACGTGCAGTTGAAGAACGTCGCAGCGGTATCGATCAGTGCAGATTTGCCGGCGTTTGCCAAGCCGGGACAGCAGGTGGATATCACCGTGTCCTCCATCGGTAACTCCAAGAGCCTGCGTGGCGGTACCTTGCTGCTGACACCGCTCAAGGGTATCGACGGCAACGTCTACGCCATCGCTCAAGGTAATCTGGTGGTCGGTGGTTTTGATGCTGAAGGTCGCGATGGTTCGAAGATCACCGTCAACGTTCCGTCGGCCGGCCGGATTCCCGGTGGTGCCTCCGTCGAGCGTGCGGTGCCGAGCGGTTTCAATCAGGGCAACAGCCTGACCCTTAACCTCAACCGTTCAGACTTCACCACCGCCAAGCGCGTTGTCGACAAGATCAACGACATGCTGGGCCCTGGGGTCGCTCAAGCCATCGATGGCGGTTCGATTCGGGTGACGGCGCCACTGGATCCGAGTCAGCGCGTCGACTACCTGTCGATCCTGGAAAACCTCGAAGTCGATCCGGGGCAGGCGGTGGCCAAGGTCATCATCAATTCGCGCACCGGCACCATTGTGATCGGCCAGAACGTCAAGGTGTCACCGGCCGCCGTGACCCATGGCAGCCTGACCGTGACCATTACCGAAGACCCGATCGTCAGCCAGCCGGGCCCTCTGTCCAACGGACAGACGGCGGTCGTGCCGCGCTCGCGGGTCAGTGCCCAGCAAGAAGCCAAGCCGATGTTCAAGTTTGGTCCGGGTACCACGCTCGACGAAATCGTCCGGGCGGTGAATCAGGTTGGCGCTGCGCCGGGTGACTTGATGGCAATCCTGGAAGCCTTGAAACAGGCCGGCGCCTTGCAAGCCGACCTGATCGTGATCTGAGATGGCGGCCATGGATATTCGCAAGAGCGGTCTGGTCACCACTGGCGACTCGGGGGCTTACTCCGACCTCAACCGGCTTAACCAGCTCAAGGTTGGCGACAAGAACAGTGACGGCAACATGCGCAAAGTCGCGCAGGAGTTCGAATCGCTGTTCCTCGGCGAAATGCTTAAATCCATGCGCTCGGCCACCGAGGCGCTGGGCAAGGACAATCCGCTCAACACGCCAGCGGCCAAGCAATACCAGGAAATGTACGACCAGCAGCTGGCGGTTTCCTTGTCTCGTCAGGGTGGTGGTATCGGTCTGGCTGACGTGCTGATGCGGCAAATGTCGAAAGCCCACCCGGCCACTGCTGCCACAGAGTCAGCGTTGCCGGGCGCCACGCCAGAGGCCAAGGTGTCGACGCCTACCGCCATTGCTGCGGGCACCAGCGCGGTGGATGGCCCATTGACTCGTCTCAATGGTCAGCGTCCGCTGTGGGCATCGCGCGCTGTGGACCCGCACAAGTCCGCCAATGGCGCCGCGCATAACGACATGGCGTTGCTCAATCAGCGACGTTTGTCGTTGCCGAGCAAAATGACCGATCGCTTGCTGGCGGGGATTGTTCCTTCGGTCGCGAATGCCACGGATACCACCGGTAAAACCGCTGTGCCAAGCCGCACCACCGCCGCCATGGATGCGGTGATCAAGGGTGACCGGTTGACCGCGCAAAGTGCCGTTGCGCCCCGTGGGCGAATGCAGATTTACGGTCGTGCTGTGGCTCAGCCGCCCTTGGCGCCGGCCAGGCAGTCGTTCAGTTCCCCTGACGAATTCGTCGCGACCATGATGCCGTTGGCGCAGCAGGCGGCTGACCGGATCGGCGTCGATCCGCGCTATCTGGTCGCCCAGGCTGCGCTGGAAACCGGCTGGGGTAAATCGGTGATGCGTCAGCAGGACGGCACCAGCAGCCACAACCTGTTCGGGATCAAGGCCAGCAGCAGTTGGCAGGGCGCTCAGGCCCGTGCGATTACCAGCGAATTCAGAAATGGCGAGATGGTCAAGGAGACGGCTGAGTTCCGCTCCTATGACTCTTATCAGGACAGCTTCCATGACTTGGTGACCATGTTGCAAAGCAACAATCGCTATCAAGATGTGCTGAAGTCGGCCGATAACCCAGAACAGTTTGTACGCGAATTGCAAAAAGCCGGGTATGCAACAGATCCGGATTACGCAAGCAAGATTTCGCAGATAGCGAAACAGATGAAGAGCTACCAGAACTACGCTGCGGCGGGCGCTTCCACGAATTTATAAGGTTTGAATCATGAGTTTGCTCAATATCGGCTTGTCGGGTCTGGCTTCGAGCCAATCGTCTCTGGCGACGACCGGCAACAACATTGCCAACGTTGATACCGCCGGTTATTCGCGCCAGCAAACCGTGCAGAGCAGCAAGGCCTCGAATCAGTACGGCAGCGTTTTCATCGGCACTGGCACGACCCTGGCGGATGTGCGCCGGGTCTATAGCGCCTACCTGGATGCCCAGTTGCGCACTTCGACCTCGCTCAGCAGCGATTCGTCGTCCTACCTGGCGCAGGTCACGCCGACCGACACGCTGCTGTCCGACAGCAACACCGGCGTCACCGGTGCGCTGCAGAAGTTTTTCACTTCCCTGCAAAGTGTGTCGAGCACGCCGACCGATGATGCGTCCCGTCAGTCGGTGCTGACCAATGCCCAGGCCTTGAGTGATCGCTTCAACTCGATTTCCAAACAGTTGACCGACCAGAACACCGGCATCAACACCAACCTGTCGGACCTGTCGTCCCAGGTGAACAAACTGGCAACCACGATCGCTCAGTACAACCAGCAGATCTCTCAAGTGTCGGGCGGCACCAGTGCGCCGAACGACCTGCTCGACAAGCGTAACGAGTCGGTCCGTCAGTTGTCCGCGCTGGTCGGTACCCAGGTGGTGGAGCGCGGCACGAATTACGACGTCTACATCGGCAGTGGCCAGCCGCTGGTGATGGGCAATACCACCAACACCCTGGAAACCGTGCCGGGCAAGACCGATCCGAGTCGTTCGACGCTCCAGTTGAATCGCGGTTCGAGCACCATCGATATCACGTCGGTGGTGACCGGCGGCCAGATCGGTGGCTTGCTGCGTTATCGCAACGAAGTGCTCGACCCGGCGATGAACGAGTTGGGGCGGGTCGCGTTGGTTGTCGCCGATCAGATGAACAGTCAGCAGGCCCAGGGCATCGACAAGAATGGCGACTTTGGTTCGGCGATCTTCGGCGATATCAACAGCGCGGCGCTGATCAGTCAGCGCAGCATTGCCCAGACGGGCAACAGCGCAGGTTCCGGAAACCTGAATGTCACCATCAAAGACACCAGCAAACTGACCGCCAACGATTATCAGGTGACCTTCAGCACTGCCACGGACTACAGCGTCAAACGCTCCGATGGCACCAACATGGGTACCTTCAGCACCACCACTACACCGCCTCCGGTCATCGACGGCTTCAACATGACACTCAGTGGCGGCGTCATGAGTGCTGGCGATACCTTCAAGGTAACGCCGACCCGCAGTGGCGCCACTGATATCCAGACCGTGCTCACCGATCCGAAGAAAATCGCTGCAGCGGCACCTCTGACCGGAGTCACCAGCGCCAACAACAAGGGTACCTACAGCCAGCCAACACTGACCAGCACCCTGGATATTTACGATCCCGCGGCCAGTACCGATCTGCAAACCGGGCTCACGTATTCGACGCCGGTCAAACTGGTGTTCAATGCCGCGAGCGCCGGTAGCCAGGGCTATACGCTCTACGATGCCAAGGGCGCCAGCATGGGCACGGGCACTATCGTTCCCGGTCAAAGCAATACCCTGAACCTGCAAGTGAACATGATCGATGGTAGCGGCAATCCGATCATGGACAACACGGTCGTGCCGGCAGTGCAGAAGACCTTCACGGTTCAAACGACGGTCGCAGGCTCACCCGCCACCGGTGAAAGCTTCAGTATTTCGTTGACTGGCGCAAGCTCCTCGGACAACCGCAACAGTACGGCGCTCGTTGGCTTGCAGAGCAAACAGACGGTCGACACCGGTTCGGCGAGCAAAGGCATCAGCCTCTCGGATGCCTACGGCAGACTGGTTTCCAACGTCGGCGCCCAAGCCGCCCAGGGCAAGTCTGACAATGACGCCACCACGGCGATTCTGACCCAGGCCAAGAGTGCCCGCGACTCCCTGTCCGGCGTCGATCTGGACGAAGAAACCGGCAATCTGGTCAAGTACCAGCAGTACTACACGGCCTCTTCGCAGATCATCAAGGCTGCGCAGGAAACCTTCAGCACGCTGATCAACAGTCTTTAAGGAGTCGTAATTCATGCGCATTTCTACCGCCCAGTATTACGAAACGACCGCCGCTAACTACCAGCGCACCTACGCGAACATGATCAAGAGCAGTGCCGAAGCCAGCAGCATGACCAAGCTCAACACGGCCGCCGATGATCCGATAGGTGCCGCTCGATTGCTGCAGCTCGGGCAGCAGAGTTCGATGCTGGATCAGTACGCCGGCAACATCAGTAGCCTCAAGGGCGCGTACAGCCAGTCGGAAACAGCCCTGAGTTCCATTGGCAATGCCTTGCAGCGGGCCAAGGAGTTGGCGCTCGGCGCCAATAACGGTACCCAGACCGATGCGGACCGCCAGGCCGCTGCCCAGGAGTTGGGGCAAATCCAGAGTCAGGTGTTGGGCCTGATGAACAGTCAGGATGCCAACGGCAACTATCTGTTCGGCGGTTCGAAAACCAGTACGCCGCCGTACACGGCAAACTCCGACGGCACCTACAGTTACAATGGCGACCAGTCCAAGTTGAACCTGGCCATCGGCGATTCCATGTCGGTCGCCAGCAACACCACGGGTTGGGATGCTTTCCAGCAGACGATCAACACCAGTCGCACCCAGAGCAGCATGACGGCACCGGCGGTGGATGACGGTCGGGTGACGCTGTCCAACGGTCAGGTCAGCAACACCGGGACTTACGATTCCAAATTTGCCGCTGGTCAGCCCTACACCGTGAACTTTCTCAGCAGTACGCAGCTGCAGATCACCGATAGCCTTGGCAATGATGTTACCGCCGAAGCCAGCCAGAACGGTGTGATCAGCAATAGCAACGGCGCCAACCAGACTGTCAGTTTCCGTGGTGTCGACCTGAGCTTGAACATCAATCTGAAGTCCGGGGATGTCCCGGATGCGGTGATTGCCGGCCATACGTTCCAGTTGTCGACCCAGGCGGACACCATCAACGCATCGCGTAGCCCGGGCAACCCTTCCACTGCGGTGATCACTGGCGCTGTCCAGAGCAACTCGGCGGCCTATAACAGCACCTTCCCGGCGGGCGGGGCGATCCTCAAGTTCACCAGCGCCACCGCTTATGATCTTTATGCTTCGCCGATCACGGCAGGCAGCAAACCGGTTTCCTCGGGCACCATGGCGGGCGCCACGGCGACGGCGGCCGGGGTCACATTCACCCTCGGCGGTACTCCGGCGGCCGGTGATCAATTCGTGGTCCAGACCAATAACCACCAGACCCAGAACGTTCTGGACACCCTGGGGCAGTTGCGTACCGCGTTGAATACGCCGGCCGATAACAACCCGGTCGCACTGCAAAAAATGCAAGCAGCGGTGGCTTCGGGCATTGGTAACCTGGACAGTGCACAGGCGCAGGTGGGTTCGCAAATCACTTCCGTGGGCGTACGCGGCCAGGTCCTGGATGATCAAACGACAACGAATGAGAGCCTGGTGCTTGCCAACAAAGCCAGCCAGTCGGCGATTCGCGACTCCGACACGGCCGAGGTCATGACTCGCCTGACCCTGCAGCAAACCATGTTGCAGGCAGCGCAACTGGCGTTCAGCAAAGTCAGTCAGCTGGGCCTGTTCAACAAGATCTAAGGGGGGGCTGGCGAGTAAGCGCCCGATCGTAACAACCGCCGAATACCGACCGCCTTTTTTCAGCGGTTTCAGGGGCTCACCCGACCGGGTGAGCCCCGCCGCTTGAGAGCCCTGCCGTGAATCCAGTCCCCCTAGTCAGCCTTGTCATTCCCGCCTTCAATCCACGCTTTTTCGGCAGGGCCCTGCGCAGCGCCTTGATCCAGCACTACGCGAACCTGGAGATCATTGTGTGCGATGACAGTCGCAACGATGAAATCAAGCAGGTTGTCGAGTCGTTGACCGCAGAGGCGGCAGGGCGCGTGCGCTATGTACGAAACCCGCAAACGCTGGGTTTTGTCGGCAATCTGCAGGCGTGTCTGGAGCAGGCGCAAGGCGAGTTCATCAAGTTTCTCTGTGATGACGATCAACTGTCCCCAGCCTGTATCGAGCGCCAGGCGCAAGTGCTGATCGAGCAGGCGGATATCAATCTGGTGCTCGCTCAGCGGGTGTTCTGGGACGCTGACGATCACCCCTTGCCGTCGCGCCTGGAGAACAGCACGCTCTCGCCTGTATGCGGGATGTTCAAGGGCGATGACCTGCTGGCGATTTTCGAGAGCTTTCCGGTCAACTTCCTCGGTGGGTTCAGCAGTGCACTGTTTCGCCGTGAGGATGTGCTGGAGTTGTTGCCGGCTTTGACTCAGCCCGGCCATTGCTTTGTCGCATCGCTCGATCTTGCCTTGTACATTTGCCTGCTGCGACGGGGCAATCTGGCGCAGCTGAACTATGTCCTGAGTGTCGAGCGCCAGTATCCGGAACGGCTGATCCGTCAGCAGCCGATGAAAGATGCGGCCGACACGGAAAAGCAATGGCTGGTGCAAATGCTCAAGGTTCGTGGTGGCGAGGGAGCACCTGCGGCTGGCTGGGTTCGTTATCTGCCGTTGGCCCGGGCCGATGAGGCGCCGAGGGTCTGGGACGAGTTGCCCTTGAGTCGAACCCTGGGCGCGCGGCAGGCCAACCAGGAATATCGGGTTGGCATCGCCAGCGAAAGTTTTTCCCAGCTTTACGCGCAGTGGCTGGCCTGTCGCACGCTCAGTGATACTCAGCGGCGTCTATTGCCGGAAACGTTGGCCGGTTGGTCGCGGCAGCCGAAAATTGTTCCGATCATCATCGATGAGCAAGCCAGCCGCGCCGGTCTGGATATCACCCTTCAGAGCCTTGCCGGGCAGCTCTATGCGCCGGAACTGATACTGGTGTTGTCCAGTGCCTGTACCGAAGCGCAGCTCGATGAGCGGGTCTTCACCTTGCCCTTGCAGGAAGATTTGTGCCAGCAGCTCAATGAGTTGCTGGCACAACTGGACGGGGTTGACTGGTTCTATGTCGTGCGTGCCGCAGATCGTCTGCTGGAGCCAGCGTTGCTGCTGCTGGCCGAGCGTATCTGCGCCTCGCCAAGCGCTCTGTGCATCTACGGCGATGAGGGTGGTTTGCGTGACGGTGAATCGGCGGACCCCGTCTTCAAGCCGGACTTCAATCTGGACCTCATGCGCAGTTACCCCTATGTAGGACGGTCTCTGGCATTTGAGCGCGAGCGCTTCCTGGCGCTGGGCGGTTTCAACTCGTGCTATGGCGAGCTGGCACCGCACGATGTGCTTTGGCGCATGGTCGAGGATGACGGCATTCAGGCCGTCGAACATATCGCCGAGGTATTGCTGGAATCGACGCTTGGCCTGTCTCAGTGGCTCGCGTTGCCCGAGGTGATCGAGCTCAACCCGCAGGTGCTGGAGGCGCATCTTCAGCGTATGGGGGTTGCCCATGAGATTCGCCAAGGCAGTTTTACTCTGCTCAATCGCGTCGATTACCGGCACGCGGAACGGCCGCTGGTGTCGATCATCATTGTCTGCAAGGACCAGTTGGCGGTGCTGCAACGCTGTGTCGAGAGCCTGCTGGAGAAAACCGCCTACAGCGAATACGAGCTGTTACTGATCGACAACGGCAGTGAAACCCCGCAGGCGCTTGACTGGCTGGCCGGTATGGCGCAGTTGGGCAGTGACAGGTTGCGGGTGCTGGAGTATCCGCAGCAGGGTAATGTCGCGGCGATTCGCAACTTCGCGGCGCAGCAGGCACAGGGCGAATACTTGTTGATGCTCGACCCTTATGTGGTGGTCACCCGTGCGGACTGGCTGGATGAGCTGCTCAACCATGGGCAGCGCCCGGAAGTCGGTGTGGTAGGGGCCAAGCTGTTCAACCCGGACGGTCGTATTCTGCATGCTGGGCTCATTCTCGGGCTGCAAGGGCCGGCCGGTTCGCCATTTTTCGGCGATTCGCTGGACGCGGTCGGCTACATGCACCGGTTGCAGGTGGTCCAGGACTTGAGTGCGGTCGGTGCCGATTGCCTGATGGTGCGCAAACAGGTCTTTGACAGTGTGGGCGGTCTTCAAGAGCAGGACTTCGCCTCGACCCTCAGCGAGGTGGATCTGTGTCTGCGTGTCCGCCAAAGCGGCTATCTGGTGGTATGGACGCCGTATGCCCAGTTGGCTCTCGGAACCCAACCTGCAGTAGCGCCGGACGTTGCCCAGCAGGCGCTTCGAGGCAAGGAACAGGAACGGTTCTACCAGCGCTGGCTGCCCGTCGTTGCCCGCGATCCGGCTTACAACCCTAACCTGATGTTGAATACGCTGGGGGGCTCCAGTTTCAGTCTGGAGCCAGGCTTGCGCACAGGATGGAACCCGTTTTCCATTCGCCAGGTACCGAAGGTGATGGGCTTGCCGGTCAACTCCTCGGCCGTCGGGCATTATCGGGTGATACAGCCACTGGTTGAGCTGGAGGCGGCGGGCCGGGCGGGCGGGCGTATCTACCATGACCTGCCTACGATCATCGAGATCGAGCGCGAATCGCCCGATGTTATCGTTTTGCAGGGGCGCTACAGCGAAGGGCCGATCAATGAGATCGCCAATTTGAAACCCTACACCAACGCCCGACTGATTTTCGAGCTGGATGACTATGTCATCCAGGCCCCGAAAAAAAACGCGCACATTCGCAATATGCCGGACAACGTCGAGATGGAGCGTCTGGTCCGGCGCGCCATCGGTCTGTGTGATCGGGTGGTGGTATCGACCCAGCCTCTGGCCGATGCGTTGTCGTCCATGCACCATGACATTCGGGTCGTACCGAACATGCTGGCGACCGAGCTATGGGGCGATCTGCGCAGTCAGCGCCGCACCTCGAGAAAACCACGGGTAGGTTGGGGCGGTGGCACCAGTCACTCGGGAGATCTGGCAATCATTGCCGACGTCGTCCGCGAATTGGCCAGCGAAGTGGATTGGGTTTTCTTCGGCATGTGCCCGGAGGAGTTGCGCCCTTACATGCACGAATTCCACGGCGTCATCGACCTCAGTGTCTACCCGGCGAAACTGGCCAGTCTGAATCTGGACCTGGCCCTGGCGCCGCTGGAGTTTCATATCTTCAACGACTGCAAGAGCAATCTGCGCTTGCTGGAGTATGGCGCCTGTGGCTACCCGGTGGTGTGTACCGACACCGCAGCCTATCGAGGTTATCTGCCGTGTACACGAGTCATCACCAACAGTACTGATGAATGGCTGCAGGCCATTCGCATGCACCTGGCCGACCCGGATGCCAGCTACCGCATGGGTGATGAGCTGCGCGAAGCGGTGCTGCGCGATTACATGCTGCGCGCAGATAATTTACGGTATTGGGAAAATGGCTGGCTGGCCGATTAAAGTTGCCCGCCATCAAAAGATCGCAGGCTCCTGCGATCTTTTGATTCTGACCGCTCGATCACCCCCGCCTCACACACCGTCGCAAAGCCCCTTGAAAAGATTGCAGTCTGCGCCGGCGCCGGTGGCGGTTCGAGCTGGCGCGTTTCCTGCAAGTCCCCCATATATCGCCATAAATCGTGCATTTCCGGCGCTGCCTGAAAGGCATCGAGCGGTGTTGAGCGTTTTATCCAGAAGGCCTGCAAAAGCTTGATACAGCTTGGCTGAGCCCTGTGACGAACAAGAGGGGACAAGATGAAGGCAGTTATTCTGGCGGGTGGCCTGGGTACGCGGATCAGCGAAGAGTCGCACCTCAAGCCCAAGCCAATGATCGAGATCGGCGGCAAGCCAATTCTCTGGCACATCATGAAGCAGTACTCCGCACACGGAATTCACGATTTCGTGATTTGCCTGGGGTACAAGGGCTACGCGATCAAGGACTTCTTCGCCAACTACTTCCTGCACACCTCTGACGTCACTTTCGACATGTGTAACAACCGCATGGACGTTCACCAGAACTACAGCGAGCCTTGGCGTGTCACCCTGATCGACACCGGTGAAGAGACCATGACCGGCGGGCGTTTGCGTCGCGCCCGTCGTTACGTCGAAGACGAGAAGGCGTTCTGTTTTACCTACGGCGATGGCGTGTCGGATCTGAATATCGGCGCGCTGGTGGATTTCCACTTGAGCAACGGCAAGCTGGCCACGGTCACGGCGGTGCAGCCGCCGGGGCGTTACGGCGCGCTGGAGCGTGACGGTGATCTGGTTCGTGGTTTCACCGAAAAACCTCGCGGTGATGGCGGCTGGATTAACGGTGGCTTCTTTGTCTTGTCGCCTAAAGTGCTGCCGCTGATTACCGCTGACGAGACGGTCTGGGAGTCCGAGCCGTTGACGACCCTGGCCGCCCAGGGCCAGTTGAATGCGTTCCAGCACGATGGTTTCTGGCATCCAATGGACACCCTGCGTGACAAGAACCATCTGGAGCATCTGTGGCAAAGCGGGGAGGCCCCGTGGAAGCAATGGGACTGAGTCCGCAATTCTGGCACGGCAAGCGGGTGCTGTTGACCGGTCACACCGGTTTCAAAGGCAGTTGGTTGACGTTATGGCTGCAAAGCCTGGGTGCCGAGGTCAGCGGTTTTGCCCTGGATCCGTCCACCGGGCCGAGCCTGTTCGAACTGGCGCGCGTCGCTGAAGGCATCAACGATCAGCGTGGTGATTTGCGTGACCTGGCCGCCTTGCTGGAACTGATCGCCGAGGTTCAGCCAGAAATCGTCCTGCATCTGGCGGCGCAGCCACTGGTGCGTGAAGGCTACCGCGACCCGCTCGGGACCTACTCGAGCAATGTCATGGGCACGCTCAACCTGCTGGAAGCGATTCGCCAGGTCGGCGGGGTACGTGCCTGCGTGTTGGTGACCACCGACAAGGTCTACGCCAATCAGGAGTGGCCGTGGCCCTATCGTGAGGACGAAGCCCTCGGTGGCCATGATCCTTACAGCAGCAGCAAGGCGTGTTGCGAGTTGCTCGCGCAGTCATACGCTGCCTCGTTTTTCCCCACAGAACGTTATGCCGAACACGGCCTGGCCCTGGCCACCGCGCGCGCCGGGAATGTCCTCGGTGGCGGCGATTTCGCCCCGGAGCGTTTGATCCCCGATGTGCTCAAGGCCTGGTCGGCGAATGAGCCGGTAACGCTGCGTTATCCACAGGCCGTTCGCCCTTGGCAGCATGCTCTGGAACCCCTGGCAGGTTACCTGCAACTGGCGGCGGGGCTCTTTGAGCATGGGCCGAAATTCGCCGGTGCCTGGAACTTCGGGCCTGGCGAAGGCGACATGTGCAGCGTCGGCGAAGTGGTTGAGCTGCTCTCCAGGCGCTGGCCGCAAGCGCGGGGTTTGCGCATAGAACCGAGTGATTTGCATGAGGCCGGTCTCTTGCGCCTGGACAGCAGTCGCGCCCGTCAATTGCTGGCGTGGCAACCGCGCTGGTCGTTGCAAGAGTGCCTGACGCAGACCCTGGATTGGCACCTGGCCTGGGAAAATGGCGATGACATGCGTGCCATCACCCTGGATCAGTTGAGCCTTTACCGGGGGGCGCTGTGAGCGAGTTCCGGATCAGTGCATTGCCTCTCAACGGTTTGTTCAGTGTTCAGCACAAGCGTCATGAAGATCAGCGCGGGCACTTCGCCCGACTGTTCTGCGAAGGCAGCCTGAGCGCCTTCGGCGAGCCGTTCCATATTCGTCAGATCAATCACTCCTGCACCCGTGAGCGCGGTAGCGTGCGTGGTTTGCATTATCAGAATGCCCAGGCGCCGGAAGCCAAGCTGATTACTTGTCTGCGCGGTGAAGTCTGGGACGTTGCGGTCGACCTGCGACCGGACTCGGCCACCTTCCTGCAGTGGCACGCCGAGCATCTGTGCGCCGGCGACGGCCGCAGCCTATTGATTCCGGCCGGCTTCGCCCATGGCTTCCAGACCCTGAGCGACGACGCCGAGCTGCTTTATCTGCACAGCGCAGATTATGCCCCGGATCACGAGGGTGGCCTGTCGGTGCTCGACCCGCGCCTGGCGATTGCCTGGCCCAACCCTGTCAAAAATCTGTCGGCCCGGGATGCCGCTCATCCCCGGATCGATGACCATTTCCCTGGAGTGCGTCTATGAACTGCCGAGGTTGCGGCATCCCGTTGGCTTTGCCGTTGATCGATCTGGGCACCTCGCCACCGTCCAACGCGTACCTGCGGGCTGACCAGTTGGAGCAGGCCGAGCAGTGGGTGCCGTTGAAAGTGGCGGTCTGCCAGGCATGCTGGCTGGTTCAGACCCAGGACTACACCAGCGCCGATAGTCTGTTCGATGCCGACTATGCATACTTCAGTTCCTTTTCCAGCACCTGGCTGGCCCATGCCGAGCGCTATGTGGCCGAGATGGTCGAGCGTTTCGGGCTGAGCGCCGACAGTCGTGTGGTGGAAATTGCCGCCAACGATGGTTACTTGCTGCAGTACGTTGCACAGCGCGGTATCCGTTGCCTGGGCGTCGAGCCGACCCGCAGCACGGCGCAAGCTGCGCGGGAGAAGGGGCTGGAAATACGCGAACTGTTCTTCGGCCGCGACACGGCGTTGCAGTTGCTCGGCGAGGGTTGGGCAGCGGATTTGATGGCGGCCAACAACGTGTTGGCCCATGTGCCGGACATCAATGATTTTCTCGGCGGGTTTGCAACCCTGCTCAAGCCGACCGGCGTCGCGACGTTCGAATTTCCTCACTTGCTGACGCTGATGGCCGGTCAGCAGTTCGACACTCTTTACCATGAACACTATTCCTATCTGTCGCTGAGCGCCGTACAGCGTTTGTGCGAACGCAACGGTCTGGAAGTCTTCGATGTCAGTGAACTGCCGACCCATGGCGGCTCACTGCGGGTTTTCGTGCAGCGCGCCGATGGCCAGCGCCGTGAGGTGCAACCAGCGGTGCAGCAGCAATTGCAGAGCGAGTTGGCAGCGGGCGTGAAAACCCCGGAGTACTACGCCACCCTGGCCCCCGCTGCCGAGCGCATCAAGCACGAACTGCTGCGCTTCCTGTTGCAGGCCAAGGCCGACGGCAAGCGGGTGGTCGGCTACGGCGCCGCGGCCAAAGGCAACACCTTGCTCAACTATGCGGGGGTCAAACCGGACCTGCTGGCCTGGGTGGCGGATGCCAGCCCGCACAAGCAGGGCAAGTTCTTGCCGGGCAGTCGCATTCCCGTGGTTTCTCCCGAACGGATTGAAATCGAGAAGCCGGATTACGTCCTGGTGCTGCCATGGAATCTGCTGGATGAGATCACCCAGCAATACGCAGTTGTGCGCAACTGGGGCGCTCGTTTTGTCGTTGCCATTCCGGAGTTGAGCTTCAGATGAGCCGAATTCATTACACCAAGCCCAGTGTGGGCGAGCTGGAAGCCAAGTATGTGCTGGATGCCGTGCAGCATGGCTGGGGCGAGCGTTGCTACGAATACATCACGCGTTTCGAGAAATCCTTCGCGCAGCACATGGGCGTGCCGTACGCCATCGCGACGTCCAGTTGCACCGGTGCCTTGCACATGGGGATGGCGGCGCTGGGCATCGGCCCGGGCGATGAAGTGATTCTGGCCAACACCAACTGGATCGCCTCGGCGGCGCCCATCGATTACCTGGGCGCCACACCGGTCTTTGTCGACGTGTTGCCGGACAGCTGGTGCCTGGATCCGCAGCAGGTCCGGCAAGCCATTACACCCCGGACCAAAGCCATTGTGGCGGTGCACCTGTACGGCAACCTGTGCGATCTGGACGCATTGCTGGATATCGGCCGCGAACACGGTATTGCCGTCGTCGAAGATGCCGCCGAAGCCATTGGCTCGCAATGGCGTGGAAAAGCGGCCGGCTCGCTGGGGGCCTTCGGTGCGTTCTCCTTTCATGGCACCAAGACCATGACCACCGGGGAAGGCGGGATTTTCGTGACCTCGGACAAGGCGCTGTATGAGCGGGTGCTTACGCTCTCCAATCACGGCCGGGTCAATGGCAGCACGCGCCAGTTCTGGCCGGATTTCATCGGCTTCAAATACAAGATGAGCAACCTGCAGGCGGCGATCGGGTGTGCCCAGATCGAACGTGTCGATGAGCTGATCGCACGCAAGCGCGCGATCTTCGATCGTTATGCCCAAGGGCTGCTGGATATCCCGGTGCTGTCCATGAATCCGCAACCGGATCATTCCAGGAACGGCTACTGGATGCCCACGGTGGTGTTCGACGCCAGTACCGGTGTTACTCGGGAGATGTTGATCGAAGCCTTTCAAGCTGCCGACATCGATGCCCGGGTGTTTTTCTGGCCGTTGTCGGCGCTGCCGATGTTTGCCGATAAACCGGTGGATACACCAATGGCGTTTTCGCTATCGGAGCGGGCCATCAACCTGCCGAGCTATCACGACATGAGCGATGCCGATCAGCAGCGGGTGATCGATGTTATTCGCACCGTCTGCAAGCAAAGGAATCTGCTGTGAACGTCTACTTGTTGGGCGCGGCGAACCCTGAAGCGGTGCGCATGATTGGTTCAGTCCAGCGTGCCAGCCCCACGGTGAAATTTGCCTTCCTGGACAACGATGCGGCCAAGCACGGCACGCTGTTTTACGGCATTGCGGTGATCGGCGGGGTGGAGCGGGTGGCCGACTTGAAGGGGCCGGACACGCGCTTCGTGAATCTGATCACCCGCGATACCAAAACCCGTTACGAGACGACCCGGCAGATCATCGAAGCCGGCGGAACACTGGGCAACTTTCTGCACCCGGGTATTGACCTGGCCATGACGCAATTGGGGACGGGCAACTATCTCCAGGAAGGCGTGATCATTCAGGCCGAAGTCTCCCTGGGCGATAACAGCAGCATCAGTTACGGCAGTCTGATCGGGCACGAGGGCCGAATCGGTCACTCCGTGTTCATGGCGCCCGGTGTCGCTATCGCTGGCTGTGTCGAGGTCGGCGATGGGGCCTTCATCGGCACCAACGCCACCATCCTGCCGCGTTTGCGCATCGGTCGCTGGGCCACGGTCGGCGCCGGGGCGGTGGTCACCAGGGATGTCCCTGACTACGCGGTGGTCGTGGGTAATCCCGCCCGAATTATCAAGACTCAGACTGTTCCTTATCGGGACGGCCGGGTTTTCAACTAATAAAAACCCCGTATCGGAGTGTTTGCATGAATCCTCATGAGCAGTTTCGTGAAGAAGTAAGCCAGAACATCGAAGGCTTGCAGCAAGACAAAAAACTTCAGGCTGAGTCGCTGGATTGGGTCGGTGTCACGGCCAGGCACAAGTACACCTACAACTTCAGCTGGATGGGCCGGCCGATCATTCAGTTCCCTCAGGACATGGTCGCCATGCAGGAAATCATCTGGGATCTGCGCCCTGATGTGATCGTCGAAACGGGCATTGCCCATGGCGGCTCCCTGGTGTTTTACGCCTCGATGCTGGAGCTGATCGGCCACGGCGAAGTGCTGGGTGTGGATATCGACATTCGTCAACACAATCGCGAAGCCATTGAAGCCCATCCGATGGCGCGACGGATCAGCATGATCCAGGGTTCGAGCATCGATCCGGCCATTGTCGATGAAGTTCGTGCGCGGGTTGCCGGCAAGAAAGTGCTGGTGGTTCTGGACTCCAACCATACCCACGCACACGTGCTTGAAGAGTTGCGCCTGTATGCACCGCTGGTTTCGGTCGGCAGCTACTGCGTGGTGATGGACACCGTGGTTGAAGACATGCCGCAAGATGCCTTCCCGGATCGTCCCTGGGGCAAGGGCGACAATCCGAAAACCGCGGTCTGGGCCTATCTGGAAGAGAACCGCGACTTCGAGATCGATGCACGGATTCACAGCAAGCTGCTGATCACCGTGGCGCCGGACGGCTATCTGCGTCGGGTTCGTTAAGCAACGACATCATTGTTGAGTTCATCGGGCGATACGCCGGTTGTGGGGAAAAAATATGCAAGGCAAGTACGGTTCTGAAAGCGGATTACCACTGAACGAGTTGTTGACGGTGGTCCTGATTACCCACAACCGTCCGGCATTTGCGCGCCGGGCGGTGAAGTTTTACAGCGCCTTGCCTTGCAGGATTCTGGTGCTGGACTCTTCGACCCAGGCCACCGATGGCATCGATGGCGTGTACCCCTGGGTCGACTATCAGCACCTGCCGCAGTACGGCTACTGGGGCATTCGGGCCAAGCTCGACTACGGCGTGCAGCAAGTCACCACGCCCTACATGGTGTTTGCCGCCGACGATGACTTCATCGTGCATGATGCCCTCGACGCTTCGGTCTCGTTCCTGGAAGCGAACCCCGATTACGGCATGTGCCATGGCTATTGCCTGATGTACCTGGCCCTGGCCAACAGCGTGAGCTACTACCGTCGGGACAAGAAGGTCTGTGAAGACTATTCGTCCGAGCGCGCTCAGGATCGTGTCATCGATTTCATGCATCAGTACATCCCGCCGTTCTATGCCGTTCACCGCACCGCGTTGTTGCGTGACTGGTACGCGGTCATGCCGGAGGACACCATCTTCGAATGGCAGGAAATCGGCCATGCGTACTACATGCTGGCAATGGCCAAGGCGCGAATTCTGCCGATTCCTTATGTGGTGCGAGAGGTCAATTACCTGGAGTCGGAGCACAACACCGAGATCTACAGCACCCTGACCCTCGGCGATGCCAAATCGGTGGCCGATCGTGAGGCGTTTGCCCAATTACTGGCGACGCTGCCGAGTACCCGCACCGGTCTCGACCCGGAACAGGCCAGGCAGTTGGCACTGGACAGTTTCGAGGCGATGGCCGACAGCTTGCGCACCCGTCGGGCGCTGACGGCGGAGCCGATTTTCGAGTCGCGCTGGACCAATGTGCAGAAGGGGCCGGACCGCCGATTCGGGCTTTTGCAGTACGTCGAAATGCCTTTCTACAATCAGGCGTTCTTCGACCTGTTGAGCCAGTTCGAGTTTCTGCTGCACGCCATGCCGGCCGGCCGCGTTCAGCTTCAGGGGCTCGAAGGTATCTGGACCCAGCAGGAAGACCTGATGCGGCCCCGCAACAACGACACCGCCGAAAGCGTAGTCGAGCGGCTGGGGTATGCGTACGACAGCAGCCCGTTCAACCGTCGGGTGGTCAAGCGCCTGGCGCAACAGTTGGAGCTCATGGGCGAAGCGCACGACGCACGTGACATGTTCGCCTGGGCCGAGCGTCTGGACGCGGTATCGACTCAAGGCAATGACGAGGTGTTCGGTGCCATGCGTTCCGGTCGCCTGCTCAAGTGGCTGGCGGCACGCACCCCGGACGCTGACGAAGTCGCCGCGACGTCGCGTTATCTGGCCGCCCACAACGGTGGTCCGCAGTTTGGCATTCTGGTGCTGGACCTGGACAACGACGCGGCCAGGCTACAGACCACCCTCGACAGTCTGCTGGAAGGTCACAGCCACGCGTTCAAGATCGTGGTGTTCACTACCGGCGAGGCGCTGGCGGCGACGACGGTGCACAACACTCTGCACTTTGTTTGCGTGACCCAGGCCAACTATGTCGACAAACTCAATCAGATCGCGCGTCAGTCGCCGTGCGACTGGTTGCTGCTGACTGAGGCGGGCGACGAGTTCACCGCCGGTGGCCTGTTGCGCGCCGGTCTGGAACTGCAAGCCGCCCCCGAATGCCGGGCGGTGGCCACCGATGAGATTCAGCGTGACGCCAATGGCGCATTGGTCGATGTATTCCGTCCAGGCTTCAACCTCGACCTGCTGCAAAGCCTGCCGGCGCTGATGGCGCGGCACTGGCTGATCCGCAAGGATGTGCTATTGGAGGCGGGCGGTTACAAGGCCGACTTCAGCAAGGCCCTGGAATTCGACTTGCTGCTGCGCATCATCGAGGAGGGTGGCATGGCCTGGCTGGCCCACCTGGACGAGCCGTTGTTGATCGCCCGGGCGCCAGTGCCGCAAGACAATGCCCACGAACGTCAGGCGTTGATTCGTCACCTCGCGACTCGCGGTTACAAGGCGCAAATCAGCTCAACCGAACCGGGTACCTATCACATCGATTACCGCCACCCCGAGCGTCCGTTGGTATCGATCATCGTTCACAGCCAGGACAACCTGCAGGAGTTGCAGCGTTGCCTGACCGGCATTCTGCAGAGAACCCGCTACACCCGTTATGAAGTTCTGATCGCCGACAACGCGAGCCAGTCGCCCGAGGTCACGCAGTGGCTGGCCGGCCTTGGACAACCGGGTGACAAGGTCCGTGTTCTGCGCGCCGAAGAGCGACTCAGTGTGTCGGCTTTGTACAATGTGGCCGGTCAGCAGGCTCAGGGTGAATACCTGGTGCTGCTGGCGGCGGACAGTGAAGTGGTCAACCCGAACTGGCTCGAATCCCTGCTCAACCAGGCCCAGCGTCCAGAGGTTGGCGTGGTCGGCGCCAAGCTGCTCGACCGCGACGGCAAAGTGACTCAGGCCGGGTTGATTCTGGGCATGAACGACAGTGTCGGTTCTGCCTTCGTCGGTGAATCGAAGGATGCCAAGGGCTACCTGAATCGCCTGGTGCTGGAACAGAACTATTCGGCCGTCTCGGCAGTGTGCCTGATGATCCGCAAAGCACTGTTCGACGAAGTCGCAGGGCTGGACGAAAACGCATTCGCCGAAGCCTTCGGTGATGTCGACCTGTGCCTGAAAGCGGGCCAGGCCGGCTATCTGGTGGTGTGGACTCCGCAAGTGCAGGTCATCCACCCAGGCAACCTGCCCGACGCACCGCGGGCCCTCGAAGCCTTGCGCGAAAAGTGGGCCGGGCCGTTCCAGCACGATCTGGCCTACAACAAGAACCTCGCCCTGACCGGCAAGGGGTTCACCCTTGGCAGCGCTTGCGGTGTGGATTGGACGCGGTTGCTGGTTTAAGTCTGGCGCACAGGTAAAAGGATTCACGGCATGTTCAACGGTAAATCGATTTTCATCTCCGGCGGCACCGGTTCGTTCGGCCGCAATTTTATCCGCCGGCTGCTTGAGCAGTACCAGCCCAAGCGCGTGGTGGTGTTCTCGCGCGACGAACTCAAGCAGTACGAGATGCAGCAGACCTTCAATGCACCCTGCATGCGTTATTTTCTGGGTGATGTGCGCGATGCCGAGCGTTTGCGCCAGGCCATGCGCGGCATCGATTACGTGGTGCACGCAGCGGCCCTCAAGCAAGTGCCGGCGGCCGAGTACAACCCCACCGAATGCATCCGCACCAACGTCAACGGCGCGGAAAACATCATCGCTGCGGCCATCGACAATGGCGTGAAAAAAGTCATTGCCTTGTCCACGGACAAGGCCGCGAGCCCGATCAACCTGTATGGCGCGACCAAGCTGCTGTCGGACAAATTGTTCGTCGCGGCGAACAATATCGCCGGCGATCAGCAAACCCGCTTTGCCGTGGTGCGCTACGGCAACGTTGCCGGTTCCCGCGGGTCTGTCGTGCCGTTTTTCAGCAAGTTGATTGCCGAGGGCGCGCGGCAGCTGCCGATCACCGACGAGCGCATGACCCGCTTCTGGATCACTCTGGATCACGGCGTGCAGTTCGTGCTCGACAGCTTTGCCCGTATGCACGGTGGTGAAGTCTTCGTACCGAAGATCCCGTCGATTCGTATTGTCGATCTGGCAAGTGGCATGGCCGGACATCTGTCGCATAAAAACGTCGGGATCCGTCCGGGTGAAAAGCTCCACGAACTGATGGTGCCCCTCGACGATGCGCGCATGACCCTGGAGTTTGCCGATCACTACACCATTCAGCCGTCGATTCGCTTTACCAGTGTCGATGTCGACTTCTCTGTGGATGGTCTGGGCGAGCGGGGCAAGTCGGTGAATGAAGACTTCGAGTACCGCTCCGACACCAATCCGCAATTCCTCTCGGTCGGGCAGATCGCCGAGCTGCACGCTGAGCTGTCGGCATGATCCCGTACGGTCGGCAAAGCCTGGATCAGGCGGATATCGATGCGGTGGTTGCCGTGTTGCAGTCCGACTGGTTGACCCAGGGCCCGACTATCGAGCGTTTTGAGCAGGCAATGGCTAAACGTTGCGAGGCCGGTTTTGCGGTGGCAGTCTGCAATGCCACCGCGGCCTTGCACATCGCCTGCCTGGCAGCCGGGCTCGGACCGGGTGACCGACTCTGGACCACCCCGAATACTTTCCTGGCGTCGGCCAACTGCGGACGTTACTGCGGCGCCGAAGTGGATTTCGTCGATATCGATCCGCTGACCTGGAACCTCGATGCCAACGCGCTGGCGATCAAGCTCCAGGCGGCGGAGCGCAGCGACACGTTGCCAAAAGTGCTGGTGGCGGTGGCCTTCTCCGGGCAGAGCTGTGACCTGCAGGCCATCGGCAAACTCGCCGGGCAGTATGGCTTCACGGTGATCGAAGATGCCTCTCACGCGGTCGGCGCTTCTTATTGCGGGCGCCCGGTGGGTTGCGGTGAATACGCGGCAATGACGGTGTTCAGTTTTCATCCGGTGAAAATCATCACCAGTGCCGAAGGCGGGATGGTGCTGACCAATCGCCCGGAATTGGCTGAACGTTTACAGCGTTTGCGCAGCCACGGCATGACTCGCGACCCTGCGCAGATGACTGAACCGAGCCACGGCCCCTGGTACTACCAGCAGATCGAGCTGGGTTTCAACTACCGGATTACTGACCTTCAGGCCGCGCTGGGGCTTTCGCAACTGGATAAGCTTGAAGGTTTTATCGCGCGGCGTCGTGAGCTGGCCGCCCGCTATGATCGGTTACTGGCAGATCTGCCGTTGACCCTGCCAAGTGCTCAATCCGGTGCAGAGTCAGCCTGGCATCTGTACGTGGTACGCCTGCAGCTCGAGCGGATCAAACTCAGTCATCGAGAGGTCTTCGAGGCGCTGCGCGCGTCCGGGGTCGGGGTTAACCTGCACTATATTCCGGTACACCTGCAACCGTATTACCGCGAGCAGGGTTTCACCGAAGGCGACTTCCCTGAAGCGCAGGGCTACTACGCGCAAGCCATCAGCTTGCCGATGTTTCCAATCCTGAGTGATGAGCAACAGGATTATGTGGTCGAGCAGTTGCGGCGCTTGGTCGGCTGAACAGCTGCCCATTGGCCTTTGATAAGAGTGATCTATGCGTGAAGCAAGTGAGCAGGAAATTTTCTGGCAAGGTGACTTCGGCGACGACTATGTGGCTCGCAATCAGGGCCATCAGCTAGTCGCGGCCAATCTGGCGCTGTTTTCCAAGGCGTTGGCGCGCACCTCCCGAATCGACAGCCTGATCGAATTGGGGACCAATACCGGGAACAATCTGCAAGCGCTGCATCAGTTGCTTGCGGGGTGTGCCTTGCACGGTGTCGAGATCAACGCGAAGGCTTACGCCCAAGCCCGAGCCTTGGGTATTGCCGATATCTGGCACGGGTCGTTGTTCGATTATCCCCGTGACCGGACCTTCCAGTTGACCTTGAGCAAAGGGGTGCTGATCCACCTGGCGCCCGAGCTGTTGCCTGCCGCCTACGCACAGCTCTATGAGTTGAGTGAGCGCTATATCCTGATTTGTGAGTATTACAACCCTGCACCGGTCGAGGTGCCGTATCGCGGCAACAGCGGCAAGTTGTTCAAGCGCGATTTCGCCGGCGAAATGCTCGATCGCTACACTGATCTGCAATTGCTCGACTATGGCTTTGGATACCATCGTGATCCTCAGTTTCCCGTCGACGATATCACCTGGTTTCTGCTGGAAAAACGCACGTGAACAGCGTCGCAATCATCCCCGCCCGCGGGGGCAGCAAGCGCATCCCGCGCAAGAACCTCAAGCTGTTCGACGGCGAACCGATGATTGCCCACTCGATACGTACCGCGCTGAACTCAGGCTTGTTCGATCAGGTGCTGGTCAGCACTGATGACGAAGAAATTGCTGAGCTGGCCCGCGCCCGTGGAGCAACAGTGCCGTTCATGCGCCCGGCGGAGCTGGCAGATGATTTCACCGGAACCGCAGCGGTGATCGCTCATGCCTTGAATACACTGCATGAGCAGGGACAGCACTACGAGTACGCCTGCTGCATTTACGCGACCGCTCCGTTGCTGCAAACGCGGTATTTGCGTCAGGGCCTGGACGTGTTGGAGCAGCATCCAGAGAAATTCTTTGCCTTCTCGTTGTGCAGTTTTGGCTTCCCCATTCAACGTGCGTTGACCATCGATGCGCAAGGCACTCTGACTTCGCTCTATCCGGAGTTTCGCGACACCCGCTCCCAGGATTTGCCCGCCGCCTATCAGGATGCCGGGCAGTTTTACTGGGGGCGAGCCGAGGCCTGGTTACGCGGGGACAGGCTGTTCTCTGAAAAGAGCCTGCCAGTCATTTTGCCTCGGCATCTGGTGCAAGACATCGACACCGAAGAGGACTGGAAGCGCGCCGAATACCTGTACGCCGCGTTGAAGGCCGGTGGAGAGCTTTCGTGAGAGTCCTGATCCGTGCCGACGCTTCGCTGGCGATTGGCAGTGGTCATGTGGCGCGATGCCTGACGCTGGCAAACGTGCTTCGTCAGCAGGGTGTGCAGGTGGCGTTCGCCTGTCGTCGGCTGCCGGGCAATCGCCTGGAGAGTCTGCAAACCCAGGGTTTCGAGACTTTCGCGTTGCCTGATGAGTATCCGCAGGAACATCCCGAGCAGGGCATTGAGGCGTTGTTGCCCTGGCAGGCCGAGATTGCTGAACTCCAGAACGTTTTAAAGACCACGCAACCCTTCGACTGGATCATCGTCGACCATTACGGTCTCGATCATCGTTGGCAGACGGCGGCCCGACAGTGGGCGCAGCGGATTGCGGTGATCGACGATCTGGCCAACCGGCAGCACGATGCCGATCTGCTATTGGACCAGAATCTGACGGCGACCGCGCACGTCTATGGGCCATTGACCGATCCCGGGTGCCAACAGTTGCTCGGCCCGCGCTTCGCCTTGTTGCGCGACGAGTTCCGTCGCGAGCCGATTGCGATCAAGGATCAGGCACGTCGGGTACTGGTGAATTTCGGCGGCTTTGACGCTGTGGGTGAGACCTGGAAAGCAATGTTGGCAATGGCTGACTTTGGTGAATTGGACGTTGATTTCGTGGCGGGCGTCGACAATCCGGCCTGGACGCAAATGCAGGTGCTGGCTGCCAGCCGTCCCCATTGGCGGCTGCACAGCCATGTCAGCGATTTTGCCCGGTTGATGGCCGAGGCCGATCTGTTTGTCGGCGCGGGCGGCGGTACCAGTTGGGAGCGCGCGGCCATGGGGCTGCCAACGATTTGCATTGCGGTGGCCGCCAATCAGCAACTGAACGCCGAACGCTTGGCGAGCGCCGGCGCCCATGTATATCTAGGGGCCAGCGCCCAGGTCAGTATTGAGCAGCTGCGCCTGGCCATTGGTTTTTTGCTGGGTAATGCTGGTTTGCGGCAAAGTCTGGCGCAGCGCTCCCGGCAGTTGGTCGATGGGTTGGGTGCGCGGCGTGTGGCTGTCGCGTTGTCTGGAGTTGTCCTGCAATTACGCCGGGCCACGCTTGAGGATGCGCGACTGCTGTTTGATGGCCGCAATGCCGAGGCGGTCCGCCGTTGGGCCGTGCAGTCCGAAGAAGTAAGCTGGAAGAACCATCAGGCCTGGCTCGCGGCCAGTCTATGCAACCCTCAGCGCTTGCTGTTGATCGCTTGCGCCGCTGACGGCCCTGTCGGGGTGCTGCGCTATGACCGCGACAAGGCACAGGCCGAGGTGTCGATTTATCTGTTCGAGGGGCGTTCAGGGTTGGGTTGGGGCAGGGCGTTGCTGGCGCGAGGGGAAGCGTTTGTTGCAGCGCTATGGCCTGATCTACGCCTCATCACGGCTCAAGTGCTTGCCGGCAATCAAGTGTCGTCTGGTTTGTTTCGCCGCGCCGGCTACCAGCAAAATGCCTGCGAATTCAGGCGGGTGTTAAAGGATCATCCTAATGACTAGTTTCAAGATCGGTTCGCGTTCGATCGGTGCCGATGCGCCGCCATTTATCATCGCCGAGATGAGCGGCAACCATAACCAGTCGCTGGAACTTGCGTTGCAGATCGTCGAGGCGGCAGCGAAGGCCGGTGCCCATGCCTTGAAGCTGCAAACCTACACCGCCGATACCATGACCCTGGACCTGGATCATGGTGAGTTCTTCATCAAGGATCCCAACAGCCTCTGGGCCGGCTCGTCGCTGTACGCCTTGTATGAAAAGGCCCATACGCCATGGGAATGGCATGCGCCGATTTTTGCCCGAGCCAAAGAGCTGGGCATGCTGGCATTCTCGACGCCCTTCGATGAGAGCTCGGTGGATTTCCTCGAAAGCCTGGACGTGCCGGCGTACAAAATCGCCAGTTTCGAAAACACCGATTTACCGTTGATTCGACGGGTCGCAGCCACCGGTAAACCGTTGATCATCTCCACCGGCATGGCCAGCATCGCCGAACTGGACGAGACCGTCCGCGCAGCCCGTACCGCTGGCTGCACAGATCTGGTGTTGCTCAAGTGCACCAGCACCTACCCGGCCTCCCCGGAAAACAGCAATGTGCGCACCATCCCTCATTTGCGGGAGCTGTTTGGCTGTGAGGTGGGGTTGTCCGATCACTCCATGGGTGTTGGTGTTTCAGTGGCGGCGGTGGCGCTCGGGGCGACGGTGGTGGAAAAACACTTCACCCTGGATCGTAGCGCTGGCGGTGTGGATGCGAGCTTTTCTCTGGAGCCGGCCGAGTTGGCCAGCCTGGTAATCGAAACCGAACGCGCCTGGCAGGCCATGGGCCAAGTGCGTTATGGCGTGAGCGAGGCAGAGCGGAAATCGCTGGTTTATCGCCGCTCACTCTACGTGACACGGGATATGACGGCCGGTGAAGTCTTCAATTCGGGCAACCTGCGGGCCATCCGTCCGGGCCTCGGACTGCCCCCCAAGCACATTGATGCGATACTCGGTCGACACGCTCGAAACCCTCTGAAACGTGGTACGCCACTGGATTGGTCGTTGGTCGAGTAGCAGCTTGTGTGGTTGATTCGGCAAAATAGCGTGACCTGCGAGTCATAACGCGCATCTTCACTGTATTGTATTGACCGGGAAGATGGCGCCTGGCCCCTAGCTGGCCCAGTGATGGCCTTTTATTTTTCCCGCTGGCGCCCTCTTGGGGTGATGTAAAATCTCTGTTTGTCGGCGCCCCTCGATTCCTGCGAGCGGTGGTATTCAGCTGTTTATTATTGGGAAGCCGTAATGATTGGCATAAAGAGCATTGCGAGCTACGTGCCCGTAGCCGGCGTAGACAATTACGCGCAAGGTGCAAAATTCGACAAGGATGAAGAATTCATCCTGGGTAAAATCGGTTCCGCTTTCCTGCCGCGCAAACACGCCGGGCAGGAAACCTCGGACCTGTGCGTCGAAGCAGTCAATGCACTGTTCGCCAACAATCCCGAGCTCAAGCGCGAATCGATCGATGCATTGATCGTAGTCACCCAGAACGGCGACGAAGAGGGCCTGCCGCACACCGCAGCCATCGTTCAGGACAAACTTGGTCTGCCGACTACCGTGGCCGCCTTTGATATTTCCCTGGGTTGCTCGGGCTATGTCTATGGCATCTACGCAATCAAAGGCTTCATGGAAGCTGCGGGCCTGAAGAACGGCCTGCTGGTGACCGCTGATCCGTATTCAAAAATCGTCGACCCGGAAGACCGCAATACCACCATGCTCTTTGGTGATGCTGCGACGGCTACCTGGATGGGCGAAGACGCGCCGTGGCAACTGGGTAAAGCCAAGTTCGGCACTGATGGCTCTGGCGCGCCGCACTTGAAAGTCACCGATGGAGTGTTCTTCATGAATGGTCGTCAGGTGTTCAACTTCGCCTTGTTGAAGGTTCCGGCGCATTTGCATGAGCTGCTTGACGATTCCGGCCTGCAGGCCAGCGATATCGATGCGTTCTGCATTCACCAGGGCAGCGCGGCAATCGTCGATGCGGTGGCGCGACGCTTCGAAGGCGAACCGGAAAAGTTCATCAAGGACATGGTCGAGACCGGGAATACGGTGTCATCGAGCATTCCGCTGCTGCTGGAAAAGCACGTGCTCGACAGCTCCTGGAAGCGCGTCGCGCTAAGCGGTTTCGGTGTTGGCCTGTCTTGGGGCTCTGCGATTATCTATCGCCCTTGAACTAAAGTCCCCGGCAGCAAAAATAGCGCTCCAAGGTGTAACCTTGAGCGCTATTTTTTTTTGCATGAATGATGAGCGAGGCAGCATGAGCGAGAGCTTTGAGCACAATGCCCAGGTAATACAGAACCGCTGGCCGGCGCTGCTCGCCCGTCTGTTGGATGAAGACAGCCAGGCCTTGCAGGCCGATTTGGTGGAGGGTCTGGGTTCGACCCTGAGCATTGCCGGCATTCAGCTCACCAGTCGCCATGATCGTACCCGCGAGGCTCGCTTACAGGCCGACAGTCTGCCTCCCGAGAGCCCGGTGCTGCATGTCTATGGCACGGGGCTGGGCGACCTGCAGCACGTGTTGCTGGAACGGCCGATGCTTCAACGTCTATATGTTCATATCCTCAACGGCGCGATTTTCGCGCTGGTACTGCAGTTGCTCGACCAGCGGCAATGGCTCAACGATCCACGCGTCGAGCTGATGTATGCAGGTGACTTGTCAGACATTCGGTTGCCGTTTTTTGTGCTGCCCTCCGAGATGGTGCTGGCGGATGACTTCAATGCCAGGATCCGGGATCGATTGGTCAGCGAGGTGCATTTGAGCTTCAACAATCGCGAGTTCGATCCGCAGTCCCCGCAGATCATCCAGCGCCTGCAGGACAGTCTTGAACTGGTGCGCAGCGATCGTGATGTTGCCGAGCTATTTGGCTCGCTGGCGGGTCAGGGAATCTACGTGATTGCTACCGGGCCGAGCCTGGAGCAGCACTTTGACAAACTACGGACTATTCGCGCCCAGGCGCAGCGCCCCTTGTTCATCAGTGTCGATACGGCCTACCGGCCGTTGATTGAACACGGCATCAAGCCAGATCTGGTGGTGAGCGTCGACCAGCGGATCAGCGCCCGACACTTGCCGCCTGAAGACTCCGACAACATACCTCTGGTGTATCTGCCGATGAGTGATCCACAGGTGATGTCTGCCTGGAAAGGAGTGCGCTACGCGGCCTACTCTGCCAGCCCGATCTATGCTGCGGTGCGCAAGCAAATCGCTAAAGCCGAACTCTACGTCGGCGGCAGTGTGATTCATCCGGCGGTAGATCTGGCGGTGAAGATGGGGGCGGCGCAGATCACCGTATTCGGAGCCGACTTTGCCTTCCCGATGAACAAGACCCACGCCGGCTGGAATGATGGTGAGCTGGGGCCGGGCGTTGATCTGGCCAGGCACTGGGTGCTCGATGGTCATGGGCAGCGGGTCAAGACGCAGTTGAATTTCCGCCGCTACCTGAATGAGCTGGAGCGTTACATTGCCAGGCATCCACAGGTGCGTTTCTTCAATAGCAGTCGGGCGGGCGCGATGATTGCAGGCACGGCGTTCAATCAGGAGTTCGTGCAATGAACCGGATTGCGCAGTGTGTTATCGACAGTCGGCAGTGTGCCGGGCTGTTCCGCCTGGGACGCGATGTCGAGGCGGCATTGAATATGGTCGAGGTGTTTGACGAGGCGCAGAGCCTGTTCAGCCGAGCCTCGCCGGATATCCAGCAGCAGTGGGCGCAACTCCTGATGCGCATACTGGCCTGTCAGCAGGCCCAGGATTGGTCAGGGCTTGCTGATTACATGGAGTATGAACTGGTCGAGCTGCTGGATTCCGGCCTGAGTTATTCCTGAAAAATCCTGTTCCGGTAAAAAGCGTCCTGCTCTCCTCATTGCCGGCAATTCTCTGACGTCATTTTTCTTTTGCATACCCTCCCAAACCTTTGTTTTGTGGGGGGGTGGCAGTGTGATGGCAATTTTTTTTAAAAAAGCCCTAAAGCAACCTGCTATCGCGACGATAACTATTACGAAGGTTCTCTAGGCCACACCCGGCGGTTGCCAGGGCCGGAAGCCGCTGTACCCATCCAATGAGGAACTCACCATGTCTTTAGGCGTAAACACTAACGTTGCTTCCCTGTCTGTTCAAAAGAACCTGAACAATGCCGCGAACGCTCTGTCTCAATCGATGACACGCCTGTCTTCCGGCCTGAAAATCAACAGCGCCAAAGACGACGCTGCCGGCCTGCAGATCGCTACCCGTATGAGCAGCCAGATCCGCGGTCAGACCGTAGCGATCAAAAACGCCAACGACGGTATTTCGATGGCTCAGACTGCTGAAGGCGCTCTGCAAGAGACCACCAACATTCTGCAACGTATGCGTGAACTGGCTGTTCAGGCCCGTAACGGCACTAACGGCACCGCTGACCAGACTGCGACCAACGCAGAATTCACGCAGATGTCCGACGAGCTGACTCGTATTTCGCAAAGCACCAACCTGAACGGCAAAAACCTGCTGGACGGTTCCGCTGGTAGCATGACCCTGCAAGTGGGTTCCAACACCGGTACCGCCAACCAGATCACCCTGACTCTGAGCAGCAAGTTCGACGCCGTCAGCCTCTCCGTAGGTAGCGGTACAACTGTACTGACCGGTGCTACCAGCGCCGCAGCGGGTTCCGCCATCGACGGCGCAATCACTGCAATCGACGCTGCAATCGCCTCCGTAGGTGCCACTCGTGCAGCCCTGGGTGCTTCGCAAAACCGTCTGACCAGCACTATCTCCAACCTGCAGAACGTCAACGAAAACGCCACCGCTGCACTGGGTCGCGTACAAGATACCGACTTCGCTGCGGAAACTGCTCAACTGACCAAGAACCAAACTCTGCAGTCGGCTTCCACCGCTATTCTGGCGCAAGCCAACCAGCTGCCTAACGCCGTACTGAAGCTGCTTCAGTAATTTCGCAGTGAGTTTTGGCGGGGGAGTGCGTTGGTCGTGCTCTTCCGCTTTTTTACTTTAGGAGGTGATGGACATGGATATGAGCGTAAAGCTGAACTTGTCTTACCCGGCGGTTAAACCGGTGGGCAGCACGACCGATAAACCGGCTGGGGCGCCTGGGGCCGACAGCGTACAGGCTGTGGCTGGTAGTAAAGACTCTGATTCGGAGAAATTGAAAACCGCCGTGCAGGAAATCGAAAAGTTCGTCCAGTCGATCAAGCGCAACCTGGAGTTTTCAATCGATGAAGCCTCCGGCAAGGTCGTTGTAAAAGTGATTGCTACTGCAACGGGGGAAGTGGTGCGACAGATCCCTTCCGAAGAGGCGTTGAAGCTGGCGGACAGTTTGAATACGGCGAGTAATGTGTTGTTCGACGCGAAAGCCTGACAACTGGCATGAATAGTGTCTTTACATTCTTTTGATGGCGATTGTGGTCAAAAGGCTGGCAACAGACTGAAAGGGAGATGTACATGGCAAGTCCAATTACAACGTCTACAGGCCTTGGCTCTGGTCTTGACATCAATTCGATCGTTACTGCATTGGTCAATGCCGACAAGGCGGCCAAGCAGGCGCAGATCAACACTCAAACCACGCTCACCACGTCGAAGATTTCCGGTGTTGGCTCGCTGAAAAGCGCCCTGGCTGCTTATCAGGCCGCCATGGACAAGCTCAACAGTGCTACAAGTCCGGCTTTTGCGGGCTTTTCGGCGACTTCATCGACGCCGGCAACGCTGACGGCTACCACTGACAATACTGCAGTCAACGGTAGCTATAACGTTGTTGTCAATAATCTGGCCACCGGCTCGAAAGTCGCCAGTGCTTCCTTTGCTGGCGGTGCTAGCAGTGCCATTCCGACTGGTACCTTGCAAATCAGTCAAAATGGCACTGCCTACAACGTCAGTATTCCGTCCGGTGCGACCTTGCAATCAACCCGTGATGCGATCAATAGCACGCTGAAAACCCAGGGCATCACGGCTAACATCGTCACTGACAGCAATGGTTCGCGCCTGGTGATCGGGTCGACCACCACAGGCAAGGGCTCGGATCTTACGGTCAGCGGCATTGCCGGTCTGGCAATCGACGGCACGAAGCTGGCGGTCACCAGTGATCCTGCAAGTGCCGGGACTATCGGCGCATTGGCCACCGACGCGAGCCTCACGATCGATGGTCTGGCAGTGACCAGCAAGAGCAATACCGTCAGTCAGGCGGTGGGTGGCTTGAGCATGACGCTGGTTGCACCGGGTTCCTCGACGGTGACAGTGGCAACCAATACCACGGGTTTGCAGACCTCGATCCAGTCGTTTGTCGATGCCTATAACACGCTGGTGAAGACTGTAACTTCCCTGACCCAGGCCACTGCGGATAAGAATGGCAAGCTGACCGTCTCCGCTGCGATGACCGGTGACTCCCTGCCGCGTGCGCTCATTGCCGATGTTCGTAACGTGTTGGTCACTCCCGGGGCGGGGGGGCAGTTATCGGTGCTGTCGCAATTGGGTATCACCACTGATCAAAAGGCCGGCACGCTGAATTTCGACACGACCAAGTTCACCAAGGCGATGACCGATAAGGCGCTGGGTGGTCAGGTCCAGACGCTGTTTACCGGTACCAACAGTACCAATGGTCTGCTGGCCCGGATGGGGGCGGCGATCAAGCCCTACTCGCAGACCGGCGGCCTTCTTGATCAGCGCAACAGCAGTCTGGGCAAGCAGAAAAGCGATCTGACCAATCAGCAGGCGGCGCTGGATCTGCGGGTCACCAGTCTGACGACCACTCTGACCGCCAAGTACAACGCCATGGACTTGCTGGTTGGGCAGATGAAGGCGACGGCGACCAATATTTCGTCGTTCTTCACATCCCTTAATGCGCAGAAATCCTCTGGCTAGTCATGAACTGGTGCCAAAAACCCGGCTGCGTTTTTAGCGCGCCGGGTTTTTGCCTTTCGATCTAAAGTTTTTTGACTCGTAGACGATACATTGGTTATACGAGCCCTTGAGTTGTGATGAGGTAGAACATGAATCCGATGTTAGCCCTTCGGCAATATCAGAAGGTTGGAGCGCAAGCCCAGACCTCCGAAGCCAGCCCGCACCGCTTGGTGCAGATGCTGATGGAGGGCGGACTGGATCGTATTGCTCAGGCCAAAGGCGCCATGGAGCGCAAGGATATTCCGGGTAAAGGTGTGTTGATCAGCAAGGCCATCGGGATCATCGGTGGCTTGCGTGAGGGGCTGGATCTCGAGACTTCGGCCGATTCATTGGGGGACCTGGATAATCTCTATGTCTACATGATGAAGCGTCTCGCTGAGGCCAATATCAACGGCGATCCAAAGATTCTCGACGAGGTCGCCGGCTTGCTTCGCACCGTTAAAGAAGGCTGGGATGCCATTGCTGTGCCTGGTCCGCAGTTCTAGGGAGATCACCATGAGTCTTGTACTGCAGCGTATCGAAGAAACCCGTGAGGCCCTTGTAGGGGCCTTGGCCGAGCGTGACTGGGAGGCCATCGGCCAGTTGGACCTGGCATGCCGTGCCTGCATGGAAGATGTGCTGAGTGAGGCTTCGCTGGACGAGATGGCGCTGCGTAATAATCTGGAAGAGTTGCTGGGGGTTTACCGGCAATTGCTGGAAACCGCGATGGGCGAGCGTCAGGCGATAGTTGACGAGATGTCGCAGATCCATCAAGCACAGAACGCGGCAAAGGTTTACCATCTATTCGGTTAATACTCAGTTAATCCGAACGTAGTGCGTCATAAATTTGACTGTGCACGCTTTTTTGACTTAACTAGTGGCTGATTTCAGAATTCAGGCGTCTATCTGGCAGAAAGTGCCTACAAGCGTCTAGCTTGCCCCTCATGTTGGGCATTGAGTTGACTAGGGAAGTTGCTATTGCATGTGGCGTGAAACCAAAATTCTGCTTATTGATGACGATAGCGTCCGTCGCCGCGACCTTGCGGTGATTTTAAATTTTCTTGGCGAAGAAAATTTACCCTGTGGTAGCCATGATTGGCAGCAGGCTGTCGGCTCTTTGTCATCCAGTCGTGAAGTAATCTGTGTCTTGATCGGGACCGTAAATGCTCCTGGCGCGCTTTTGGGTTTGTTAAAGACACTCTCAATGTGGGATGAGTTCCTTCCGGTTTTGTTAATGGGCGATATTTCTTCCATTGACCTGCCTGAAGACCAGCGCCGCCGAGTGCTTTCCACGCTGGAAATGCCTCCCAGCTACAGCAAATTGCTGGACTCCCTGCACCGTGCCCAGGTCTATCGCGAGATGTACGACCAGGCCCGCGAGCGCGGTCGTCATCGCGAACCCAATCTCTTTCGCAGTCTTGTTGGCACCAGTCGGGCGATTCAGCATGTCCGCCAGATGATGCAGCAAGTGGCCGACACCGATGCCAGCGTGCTGATCCTTGGCGAATCCGGCACCGGCAAGGAAGTGGTGGCGCGCAATCTGCACTACCACTCCAAGCGTCGTGACGGGCCGTTCGTGCCGGTCAACTGTGGTGCGATCCCGGCCGAGTTGCTGGAAAGCGAATTGTTTGGCCACGAGAAGGGCGCTTTCACTGGCGCGATCACCAGTCGTGCCGGACGTTTTGAACTGGCTAACGGCGGTACGCTGTTCCTCGACGAAATCGGTGATATGCCGTTGCCTATGCAGGTCAAGCTGCTGCGTGTGTTGCAGGAGCGGACCTTCGAGCGTGTCGGCAGCAACAAGACCCAAAGCGTCGATGTGCGAATCATTGCGGCGACCCACAAGAACCTCGAAAGCATGATCGAGGTCGGCAGTTTCCGCGAAGACCTGTACTACCGCCTGAACGTATTCCCGATCGAAATGGCACCGCTGCGCGAGCGCGTCGAAGACATTCCGTTGCTGATGAACGAGTTGATCTCGCGCATGGAGCACGAGAAGCGCGGCTCGATCCGCTTCAACTCGGCGGCGATCATGTCGCTGTGCCGTCACGGTTGGCCGGGCAACGTTCGTGAGCTGGCCAACCTGGTGGAGCGCATGGCGATCATGCATCCGTACGGGGTCATCGGTGTGGTCGAGCTGCCGAAGAAATTCCGTTACGTGGACGATGAAGACGAGCAAATGGTCGACAGTCTGCGCAGCGATCTGGAGGAGCGGGTGGCGATTAATGGGCATGCCCCGGACTTCGCGGCCACTGCGATGCTTCCGCCGGAAGGTCTGGACTTGAAGGACTACCTTGGTGGTCTGGAACAAGGCTTGATTCAGCAGGCGCTGGATGATGCCAATGGCATCGTGGCGCGGGCTGCCGAGCGCTTGCGCATTCGTCGTACCACCCTGGTGGAGAAGATGCGTAAGTACGGTATGAGCCGTCGTGATGGCGATGAACAGGCGGATGATTGACGCCTGTTTTTTAACGTGCTGAAAAGCACGTACCCCGTCTCGACAATAACTGTTCGTCTTTGACGGCATTTCTTGCCGTCATACGGCGTTGCCGATCCTCGCCATGGCGGGCTATGACTCGTCGCGGCGCCTTGTCTGGCGGCAAGAGCCGTTCGTCAAAAACTGAACGTATTGCCGAGGCGGGGCGCGCATTATTTTTCGGCACGGGTATTGCTATAGCTCTCGCAACGTTCCGTTTAACTGACGGTCAGCCAAGCGAGAGAGCACGATGCCCCAAGCCGCCCAGATGTCTCCTGCCCCTGATGCGCAAGGGCAATCGTCGTCCGTAGAGCAGGCAAGCCGGCTTGGGCTTGAGCAGGCGTTTGCACTGTTCAATCAGATGTCGAGCCAACTTACCGACTCCTACAGCATGCTTGAAGCGCGAGTCACCGAACTCAAGGGTGAGCTGGCGGTGGTCAGTGCTCAGCGCATGGAAGAGCTTGCCGAAAAAGAGCGCTTGGCCAATCGACTGCAAAACCTCCTTGACCTGTTGCCCGGTGGCGTCATCGTCATCGATGCGCAAGGTATGGTCCGTGAAGCCAATCCGGCGGCGTGTGAATTGCTCGGCCTGCCGCTGGAGGGTGAGCTCTGGCGTCGGGTCATCGCGCGCTGCTTTGCGCCCCGCGAGGACGACGGTCATGAAATTTCCCTGAAAGATGGTCGACGGCTGTCGATTGCCACCCGGTCGCTGGATGCCGAGCCGGGTCAATTGGTACTGCTCAACGATCTGACTGAAACCCGTCACCTGCAAGATCAACTGGCCCGCCATGAGCGCTTGTCGTCCCTGGGGCGGATGGTCGCTTCTTTGGCCCACCAGATTCGCACGCCGTTATCGGCCGCCTTGCTGTACGCCAGTCATCTGACCGAACAGGAACTGCCGGTAGCCACTCAGCAACGCTTTGCCGGACGGTTGAAAGAGCGCTTGCACGAGCTGGAGCATCAGGTGCGCGACATGCTGGTGTTCGCCCGTGGCGAGTTGCCGTTGACTGACCGTGTTACCCCTCAGACATTGATGCAGTCGCTGCAAGCGGCAGCACTGACCCATGTTCAGGATTTACCGGTGCGCTGGCAGTGCGACAGTCATGCTGGCGAGCTGCTGTGCAACCGCGACACGCTGGTGGGGGCTGTGCTCAATCTGATTGAAAACGCCATTCAGGCCGGTGCCGGCAATGTCTGCTTGAAGGTGCATCTCTATACCCGTGAAAACACCTTGCGCTTGTGCGTCAGTGACAACGGCAGTGGTATCGATGCGGCCGTACAGGCCAGATTGGGTGAGCCGTTTTTCACCACTAAAACCACTGGAACCGGCCTCGGCCTGACGGTGGTCAAAGCGGTGGCGCGTGCTCATCAGGGAGAATTTCTGTTGCGCTCACGGCCGGGCCGCGGCACCTGCGCGCTGGTGGTTTTGCCACTTTTTTCTTGTGAGCAGCCCAGTGTTCAAGGAGTGGAATGAGGCTCATGGCAGTTAAGGTTTTACTGGTCGAAGACGATCGTGCGCTGCGCGAGGCATTGACGGATACGCTGCTGCTGGCCGGGCATGATTACAAGGCTGTCGGCTCGGCAGAGGAGGCGCTGGAGGCGGTCGCCGCCGAAGCGTTCAGTCTGGTGGTCAGTGATGTGAACATGCCGGGGATGGACGGTCATCAGTTGCTCGGCCTGTTGCGTGCGCGTCAGCCGCAGTTGCCCGTTTTGTTGATGACGGCTCACGGTGCGGTCGAGCGGGCGGTGGACGCCATGCGCCAGGGGGCAGCCGATTATCTGGTCAAGCCGTTCGAGCCCAAGGCGTTGCTCGATCTGGTGGCGCGTCATGCCTTGGGTTGTCTGGAGGGGGCGCAGGATGAAGGCCCGGTGGCCTTCGAGCCAGCCAGTGCACAGTTGCTTGAGTTGGCGGCGCGGGTCGCCCGAAGTGATTCCACGGTGTTGATTTCTGGTGAGTCCGGTACGGGCAAGGAGGTGCTGGCACGTTACATTCATCAGCATTCTCATCGAGCGAGTCAGCCGTTTATCGCAATCAACTGTGCGGCGATTCCCGACAACATGCTCGAGGCCACCTTGTTCGGCCATGAGAAGGGCTCGTTCACGGGCGCCATTGCCGCTCAGGCCGGCAAATTCGAGCAGGCTGATGGCGGTACTATTCTGCTCGACGAAATCTCCGAAATGCCTTTGGGTCTACAAGCCAAGCTATTGCGTGTATTGCAGGAACGCGAGGTTGAGCGCGTTGGTGCGCGCAAACCGATCGCGCTGGATATTCGCGTGGTTGCGACCACCAATCGTGATCTGGCTGGCGAAGTGGCGGCGGGGCGGTTTCGTGAAGATCTCTACTATCGTCTGTCCGTGTTTCCGTTGGCCTGGCGTCCGTTACGCGAGCGCACCGCCGATATCCTGCCGCTGGCCGAGCGTCTGCTGGCCAGGCACGTCAATAAAATGAAACACGCCGCCGCGCGGTTGTCGAGCGAGGCTCGGGCTTGCCTGGTCGGTTATCCGTGGCCGGGCAACGTACGTGAGTTGGATAACGCGATCCAGCGTGCGCTGATCCTGCAGCAAGGCGGATTGATTCAGCCTCAGGATTTTTGTCTGGCGGGGCCTGTGGCCTGTGCGCCGCTTCGTGCATTGGGTGTGCCCAGCCCGCCGCAAGTGCACGGCACGCCGGTAGATATGGAGCAGGGTGAGTCAGTGGGCGGGCTGGGGGATGATCTGCGTCGTCGCGAGTTCCAGATGATCATCGACACCCTGCGTTCCGAGCGCGGTCGCCGCAAAGAAGCGGCCGAGCGCCTGGGCATCAGTCCACGGACGTTGCGCTACAAGCTGGCGCAAATGCGCGATGCCGGAATGGACGTTGAGGCTTACTTGTTCGCGACCTGATGAGTCGGCAAAGACCGGGAGCGGGTTTTGTTCATGGTTGCCATGGAGCTGGCACCCTTGTTGCTAACACCTGTCTATCCGCTGTGTGAGTGTCAAAAAATTGCGGGTCGTCAGAGAGAGTAGACCATGAGCCAGGGTATTGAATTTAATCGATTGATGTTGGATATGCGTTCCATGCAGATGGATGCCATGGCTCAACCTAAATCGGCTGTCGCAGTGCCGGAAATGGGCGGCAGCAGCTTTTCCGACATGCTCGGGCAGGCCGTCAACAAGGTCAACGATACTCAGCAGGCATCGAACCAATTGTCGAGTGCCTTTGAAATCGGCAAAAGCGGCGTCGACCTGACGGATGTGATGATTTCCTCGCAGAAGGCCAGCGTCTCTTTCCAGGCGTTGACACAAGTGCGTAACAAGCTGGTTCAGGCGTACCAAGACATCATGCAGATGCCAGTTTAAGGAAGAGATTGAGTCATGGCAGAAGCAGTCGCCGATAACGTTCCGGTCAAGGCCAGCCCAGCAGGCGGCAAGCCGCCGCTGTTCGGTTTGTCCTTTCTGGAAAACCTCTCCGAGATGACCATGTTGCGTCAGGTTGGCCTCATGGTTGGTCTGGCAGCGAGCGTGGCGATTGGGTTTGCCGTGGTGTTGTGGTCCCAGCAGCCCGATTATCGTCCGCTGTATGGCAGCCTTGCCGGTATGGACGCCAAGCAGGTCATGGACACTCTGGCCTCCGCAGACATTGCCTATACCGTTGAGCCTAATTCCGGTGCGTTGCTGGTCAAGGCTGATGATTTGCCACGGGCGCGACTCAAACTTGCCGCTGCCGGTGTGACTCCGCGCGACGGCAATATCGGTTTCGAAATCCTCGATAAGGACCAGGGCCTGGGTACCAGTCAGTTCATGGAGGCGACCCGTTATCGTCGCGGCCTTGAAGGGGAATTGGCGCGGACCATCTCCAGTCTGAATAACGTCAAGGGCGCGCGCGTGCACCTGGCGATTCCGAAAAGCTCGGTGTTTGTGCGCGACGAGCGCAAGCCAAGTGCTTCGGTACTGGTTGAACTTTATTCCGGCCGCTCGCTGGAGCCGGGTCAGGTTGTGGCGATTATCAATCTGGTGGCAACCAGTGTTCCCGAGCTGAGCAAGTCGCAGATCACTGTGGTCGATCAGAAGGGTACCCTGCTCTCCGACCAGGCGGAAAACTCCGAACTGACCATGGCCGGCAAGCAATTCGACTACAGCCGCCGCATGGAAAGCATGCTCACTCAGCGTGTGCACAACATTCTGCAGCCAGTGCTGGGCAACGACCGCTATAAGGCCGAAGTGTCCGCTGACGTGGACTTCAGTGCCGTCGAGTCGACTTCCGAACAGTTCAACCCTGACCAGCCTGCATTGCGCAGCGAGCAGTCAGTCAACGAACAACGCTCCAGCAGTAACGGCCCGCAAGGTGTGCCGGGCGCCCTGAGCAACCAGCCCCCGTCCCCGGCCTCCGCGCCGCAAACCACGGCCGGCGCTGCGCCTGCTTCCGGTATGGTGCAGCCGGGGCAACCGTTGCTCGATGCCAACGGTCAGCAAATCATGGACCCGGCCACAGGTCAGCCAATGCTGGCGCCGTACCCGGCGGACAAGCGTCAACAATCCACCAAGAACTTCGAGCTTGATCGCTCCATCAGCCACACCAAGCAGCAGCAGGGACGTTTGAGTCGTCTGTCGGTTGCGGTGGTGGTCGATGATCAGGTCAAGGTCAATGCAGCCAACGGCGAAACCACCCGCGCGCCATGGAGCGCCGACGAATTGGCGCGCTTCACTCGCCTGGTGCAGGACGCCGTCGGTTTCGACGCCAGCCGTGGCGACAGTGTCAGCGTGATCAATGTGCCGTTCTCCGCCGAGCGCGGTGAAGTGATCGCCGAAATTCCGTTCTACTCGCAGCCATGGTTCTGGGACATCGTGAAACAGCTGCTCGGGGTATTGTTCATCCTGGTGCTGGTGTTCGGTGTGCTGCGTCCGGTGCTCAACAACATCACCGGCAAAGGCAAGCAGTTGGCGGGTATCGGTAGCGACGCCGAGCTGGGCGGCATGGGTGCTCTGGATGGCGAACTGAGCAACGACCGCGTCAGCCTTGGTGGCCCGCAAAGCATCTTGCTGCCTAGCCCGAGCGAAGGCTATGACGCACAGTTGAATGCAATCAAAAGTCTGGTGGCAGAAGACCCGGGTCGAGTGGCTCAGGTCGTGAAAGAGTGGATTAACGCAGATGAGTGATAACCGAGCTGCTACCGAAAAACTCACTCGAGTCGACAAAGCCGCGATTCTGCTGCTGTCCCTGGGTTCAACCGATGCCGCGCAAGTGTTGCGGCACATGGGGCCCAAGGAGGTTCAGCGTGTCGGCGTGGCCATGGCGCAAATGCGCAATGTGCATCGCGAGCAGGTCGAGCAGGTCATGAGCGAGTTCGTCAATATCGTCGGCGACCAGACCAGCCTCGGCGTCGGTTCCGATGACTATGTCCGCAAGATGCTCACTCAGGCCCTGGGCGAAGACAAGGCCAACGGCCTGATCGACCGGATCCTGCTGGGTGGCAACACCAGCGGCCTGGACAGTCTGAAGTGGATGGAGCCGCGGGCGGTGGCGGACGTGATCCGTTACGAGCACCCGCAGATCCAGGCCATCGTCGTCGCTTATCTGGACCCGGACCAGGCCGGTGAAGTGCTCGGGAACTTCGATCACAAGGTGCGGCTGGATATCATTCTGCGGGTTTCCTCGCTCAATACCGTGCAACCGGCGGCGCTGAAAGAGCTCAACCAGATTCTCGAGAAGCAGTTCTCCGGCAACTCCAATGCGGCTCGTACCACCCTGGGTGGTATCAAGCGTGCTGCCGACATCATGAACTTCCTCGACAGCTCGATCGAAGGTCAGTTGATGGACTCGATCCGCGAAGTCGACGAAGACCTGTCCGGTCAGATCGAAGACCTCATGTTTGTGTTCAACAACTTGTCCGACGTCGACGACCGCGGTATCCAGGCGCTGCTACGCGAGGTCTCATCCGACGTGCTGGTGCTGGCTCTCAAAGGCTCGGACGAAGGCGTCAAGGAAAAGATCTTCAAGAACATGTCCAAACGGGCGGCCGAACTGCTGCGTGACGACCTCGAGGCCAAGGGCCCGGTACGCGTCAGCGATGTGGAAACCGCTCAGAAAGAAATCCTCACCATTGCCCGCCGTATGGCCGAAGCCGGAGAAATTGTTCTCGGCGGGAAGGGCGGCGAAGAAATGATCTAAGGCAGGTCCATGTCTTCCAGAAATGATGAGTCTCCAAGCGACCTGATTCGCGCCCGGGATGTCGGCGGTTTCGACATCTGGTCGTTGCCCAGCTTCGACCCGCATCAGCCGGAGCCGGAACCTGAGCCGGAGCCTGTAGAAGAAACACCGGCCGAGATGGAAGAAGTGCCGCTGGAAGAAGTCCAGCCACTGACCCTCGAAGAGCTCGAAAGTATCCGCCAGGAGGCTTACAACGAAGGTTTCGCGACCGGTGAGAAAGAGGGCTTTCACAGCACTCAACTCAAGGTTCGCCAGGAAGCCGAGGTTGCCTTGAGTGCCAGGCTCGCCAGCCTCGAGCGGTTGATGGAAAACCTCTTCGAGCCGATTGCCGATCAGGATTCACAGATCGAGAAGTCGATGGTCGGGCTGGTCGAGCACATTACACGTCAGGTGATCCAGCGTGAGCTGGCTATCGACTCGACACAGATCGAACAGGTGATGCGCGAAGCGTTGAAGCTGCTACCGCTCGATGCCGAAAATGTCCGCCTCTTTATCAATCCGCAGGATTTCGACCAAGTCAAAGCCCTGCGCGAACGCCACGAAGAAAAATGGCGGATCGTCGAGGATGCGGCGTTGCAGGCCGGTGGTCTGCGAGTTGAAACCGCCCACAGCCGCATTGATGCGACCATTGAAACCCGTATCACCCAGGTCATGGCCAAACTCTTCGACCAGTTGCACGAACAGGCCCTGCATCCAGCCAAGCCTGACCTGAGTGTCGAGCTTGCTGCTGTTGAGAAACATCGCGTCGAACCGGATCGTGCGGATGCGTCTTGAGCGAACCAGCTTTGGCAAGCGCCTGAGCAGCTACGCCGAAGCCATCGAGCTGGCGGGCCAGCCGATCCTTGAAGGGCGATTGCTGCGTATGGTCGGCTTGACCCTTGAAGCGGAAGGCTTGCGTGCTGCCATGGGCAGTCGCTGCGTGGTGATCAACGATGACAGTTATCACCCGGTACAGGTAGAAGCTGAAGTCATGGGTTTCTCCGGCAATAAAGTCTTTCTGATGCCGGTGGGCAGTGTCGCTGGCATCGCGCCGGGCGCGCGGGTTGTTCCGTTGGCCGATACCGGTCGTTTGCCAATGGGCATGAGCATGCTCGGGCGGGTGCTCGATGGCGCCGGGCGCGCGCTGGACGGCAAGGGCGGCATGAAGGCCGAAGACTGGGTGCCGATCGACGGTCCGACCATCAACCCGCTCAAGCGTCATCCTATCAGCCAACCGCTGGACGTCGGCATTCGCAGTATCAACGGATTACTGACAGTCGGCCGCGGTCAGCGTCTCGGGCTGTTCGCCGGTACCGGTGTCGGCAAGAGCGTGCTGCTGGGCATGATGACCCGCTTTACCGAGGCTGACATCATTGTCGTCGGGCTGATCGGCGAGCGGGGTCGTGAAGTTAAAGAGTTCATCGAGCACATTCTCGGTGAAGAAGGCCTCAAGCGTTCGGTGGTGGTGGCCTCGCCCGCGGACGATGCGCCACTGATGCGCCTGCGTGCCGCCATGTATTGCACGCGTATTGCCGAGTATTTTCGCGACAAGGGCAAGAATGTTCTGTTGCTGATGGATTCCTTGACCCGTTTCGCTCAAGCCCAGCGAGAAATCGCCCTGGCCATCGGCGAGCCGCCGGCGACCAAGGGCTATCCGCCTTCAGTGTTCGCCAGATTGCCGAAACTGGTGGAACGCGCAGGTAACGCCGAAGCGGGCGGGGGGTCGATCACGGCTTTCTATACCGTGCTTTCAGAGGGTGACGATCAGCAGGACCCTATCGCCGATGCGGCGCGAGGCGTACTTGACGGTCATATCGTGCTGTCGCGGCGCCTGGCCGAGGAAGGTCACTACCCGGCCATCGACATCGAGGCGTCCATCAGTCGGGTCATGCCGTCGGTAGTCAGCCCGGAGCATATGAGGCGTGCGCAACACTTCAAACAACTCTGGTCGCGCTACCAACAGAGCCGCGACTTGATCAGTGTCGGTGCCTATGTGCCCGGCGGCGATCGGGAAACCGACACGGCCATCGCCTTGCAACCGTCGATGCTCACCTACCTTCGCCAAGGCTTGAACGACAACATCGGCATGGGCGAGAGCGAGGCTCATCTGGCATCGGTGTTTGCTCCTGTGGCCGGCGGTTAAGTCGTCGTGGCCCAGAGCCGTGCGGCGCGCCTGGCGCCAGTGGTCGACATGGCTGAAAGCGCCGAGCGCACTGCCGCCCAGCGTCTGGGGCACTTTCAGGGGCAGGTCCGTCTGGCGGAGAGCAAGCTGGGCGACCTGGAGCGCTTTCGTGGCGAGTACCAGCAGCAATGGATCGACCGTGGCAGTCAGGGGGTGTCCGGACAATGGCTGATGAATTACCAGCACTTCCTCAATCAACTGGAAACGGCGGTCGGCCAGCAGCGACAAAGTCTTGTCTGGCACCAGAACAATCTGAACAAGGCGCGAGAAACCTGGCAGCAGGCTTATGCGCGGGTCGAGGGGTTGCGCAAGCTGGTTCAGCGCTATATCGATGAAGCGCGTCAGCTTGAAGACAAGCGCGAACAGAAGCTGCTCGACGAATTGTCGCAGCGCTTGCCGCGTCAGGATCAGTATTGATCCGCTATTTCCGGTTTTGCCGGTTGCCCGCGGGCGTGCGGGGTGCTAAACCTTTTACACGTTGCCAATGACAAGGAAGCATTATCATGTCGGTCGTTACTGAAGTTTCACCGGACGGGCAAAAGCTGACGATCTCGATCAAGGGTCGTTTTGATTTCGGCAAGCATCAGGAGTTTCGCGAGTCCTATGAGCGACTCAATAAAACACCCGAGTCCATTGTGGTCGATTTGAAAGAGGCCACTTATCTGGACAGCTCCGCGCTGGGCATGCTGCTGTTGCTGCGTGATCATGCCGGCGGAGAAAAATCCGATATACGGGTGATCAACGGTAGCTCGGACGTTCGCAAGATCCTCGCCATCTCCAACTTCGACAAGCTCTTCGACATCAGTTGATCGCCATGCAGCCGGTGTCTGAACCGCTGACCGTCCTGATCGCCGAAGACAGTGCAGCCGATCGCATGCTGCTGTCGAGTATCGTCCGTCGCCAGGGACATGAAGTGCTGACGGCCGGCAATGGTGCCGAGGCGGTGGCCGTGTTCGGGCAGCAGCGACCGCAGCTGGTATTGATGGACGCCATGATGCCGGTGATGGACGGTTTCGAGGCCGCCCGGCAGATCAAGCAATTGGCCGGCGAAACGCTGGTGCCGATTATCTTTCTGACTTCTCTGACCGAAAGCGAAGCCCTGGCTCGTTGCCTGGAAGCGGGTGGCGACGACTTTTTGGCCAAGCCTTATAACCAGGTGATTCTGGCCGCCAAGATCAAAGCGATGGACCGATTGCGCCGGTTGCAGGCGACGGTGCTTGAGCAGCGCGACCTGATTGCCAGTCACCATGACTACTTGCTCAATGAGCAGCGGGTCGCCAAGGCGGTATTCGACAAGGTGGCGCATGCCGGGTGTCTGAATGCGCCGAATATCCGCTACCTGCAATCGCCTTATGCCTTGTTCAACGGCGACTTGCTGCTGGCAGCGTTTACGCCCGCCGGCGATATGCACGTTCTGCTGGGCGACTTCACCGGCCACGGTTTGCCGGCAGCGGTGGGGGCCATGCCGTTGGCGGAAGTCTTCTATGGCATGACTGCCAAAGGCTATGGTCTGTCGGAAACCCTGCGCGAGATGAACGCCAAGCTCAAGCGCATCTTGCCGGTCGATATGTTTTGCTGCGCCACGATGCTTTGCCTGAGTGGTCAGCGACGGGCAGTGGAGGTCTGGAATGGCGGGATGCCGGATGGCTATCTGCATTGCAGCGCAACGGGCGAGCGTACGTCGCTGTTGTCGCGGCATTTACCGTTGGGTGTACTGGGCGCGCAAGACTTCGATGATCGAACCGAAGTCTTCCCCATGGCGCTCGGGGACCGGATCTTTCTGTTGTCGGATGGGGTGATCGATACCTGTGATGCCAATGAGCAATTGTTTGGCGTTGAACGATTAGAGCGGGTATTTGCTGCCAATCACCATCCAGCCCGGCTGTTCGAGGAGATCGAGCAAGCGCTGAAGGATTTTCGCGGTGAGGCGCGCGACGATGTCAGCATGGTCGAGGTGAGCCAGCTTGCGCCAGAGCTGCTGAGCCCTCCAGTGATGGTTTATTCAGACAGCGGCCAATCCTGCCCGCTGGATTGGTCGGTGAGTTTCGAGTTCCGCGGGGCTACGCTCAAACGCTTCAATCCTCTGCCTTATTTGCTGCGGTTGTTGCTTGAAGTGCATGGGCTGCGGGCGCAAAGCGGAGCGCTTTACAGTGTGATGTCCGAGCTCTATTCCAATGCCCTGGAGCACGGCGTGCTGGGGCTCGATTCAAGCCTCAAGCGCGATGCCCTGGGCTTTACGCAGTACTATCACCAGCGCAACACGCGCCTCACCGAGCTTGAGGACGGCTACGTGCGGGTGCACTTGCAGGTGGAGCCGCGAGGCGAAGGTGGATGCCTGGTGGTTCGGGTCGAGGACAGTGGTGCAGGTTTTGATGTGCAGCGAGTAATGGCCAGACCCATTGATACCGGCAGGTTGTCGGGGCGTGGAGTGAGCCTGATTCGCCAGTTGAGTCGCAGTGCGAGCTGGTCTGACGATGGCCGCAGCGCCCGCGTGGAGTTTTACTGGGAGGCTCTGGCATAATCCGCGAATTCTTGATCAAGGAGCGAGCAAGTGGATGAGATTCATCTGGACCACGATGTGCTGAGCGCATTGCAGGAAGTCATGGAGGATGAGTATCCGCTGCTGCTGGATACCTTTCTCTCGGATTCGGAAGAGCGTTTGAGGCAGTTGCATAAAGCCGATGATGCACACCAGCTCATAGCTGCGGCCCATAGTTTCAAGGGCAGTAGCAGTAATATGGGCGCTACCCGTCTCGCCGAGCTGTGCCATCAACTTGAGCTGCGGGCCAAAGAGCCGTTGCCTGCCGATATCGAAAAGCTGGTGGCAGAGATTGATGGCGAATTCGCTATCGTCCGCCCTCTGTATGAGGAGGAGCTCGAGCGTTTCCATTGTTGAAAAAAGCCGCCGCCTGGCGGTTTTTAACTTTGCTGAACCAATCTGGCTCGACCTTTGCTAGATATCCTCCAACTGTGCCTACGATCCCAGTGCAGCGGAGACCGTTTTATGCCCCTCACCCCGAACATGCTTCTTCAGGCCGCGTCGAAGGCCAAGACTCCGGCCGCCACTGCCGATACCCCGGCAGTCGTTGCCGGGCCTGGGGATAAGGCTTCAAGCTTTGCACAGGTCTACGCCAAAGAGTCGCAAAGCAAACCTGCCGCGACAGGTGTGGGATCAGTCAGGCCGTTGCGCGACACGGTCGCGGTTAGCGCCGGCAAGAAGGGCACGGTCAGTGATAAAGCTGCCGCCCCGGAGCCGGCAGTTGCCGATAGCGGCAATTCCTTGCCTGCCGATAAAACGGCTGATTCGCACGATAAGCTCGCCAGTGATAATGCGCCCGCGACCGACACCCCGGTGGCTGACAGTGTGCCGGCCGACCCGACACTGGACCCTGCATTGATGCAAACAGTGCAGCCGGTCGTGCCGGCGCCTGTGCCCGAAACGCCGCCAGTGGTTGCTGCAGTGCAGCCGCAGGTTGAAGCCCCGCTCGCCGCAGTGGCGACTGCCCCATGCGCGCCTGCCCAGGCGGCGGTGGCAGATCCCCAATTTGATCCGCAAGCCGACCCGCTCGATGCGTTGCCCGCCGTGCGTCTGGCCCTTGAGCAAAGCGGGCATGTTTCGACTTCCAGTCAGGTTCAGTCCAAAGTTGCACCGGATCAGTCTGGGCTGACTGCGGCGCAAACCTTTGCCAACGGTCTGGCGACCATGGTGGATCAGCAGGCGGCTAAAGACAGTACCGACCAGGGCGGTGACAAGGCGTTCAGCGGCTTGATCGATGGCGGCCTCAAAGACCTGAAAGATGCCTCCAGCGATACCCGTGTCGACGACTTCGCCAGCCGCTTGGCGGCGCTGACCCAGGCTGCAACGCCAAGGACCGCTAATGCGCTGCCGGTGAATCAACCGTTGGCCATGCATCAGAGCGGCTGGACCGAAGAGGTGGTCAATCGGGTCATGTACCTGTCCAGTGCCAATCTCAAGTCCGCCGATATTCAGCTGCAGCCGGCAGAGTTGGGGCGTCTGGATATTCGCGTGAATATGGCAGCGGATCAGCAGACTCAAGTGACCTTCATCAGTGGTCACGCCGTCGTGCGTGAAGCGCTGGAAGGGCAGGTGCACCGCTTGCGCGACATGTTCTCCCAGCAAGGTATGGGGCAGGTCGACGTCAACGTGTCCGATCAGTCCCGTGGCTGGCAGGGCCAGCAGCAGGCCCAGCAAGGGCAGAACCGCAATGGCGGCAATGGCGGTCGGCTGGATTCGGGCGACGATGAGCTGCCGATGAGTGTGGCTGAAGTCGCCGCCAGCACCACAAGTGTGGTGGGTTCCAGTGCGGTGGATTATTACGCCTGATTGAATCTGCATCGCCTGTTGATCGTTCCCACGCTCGCGCGTGGGAATGCCGCCCTGGACGCTCCGGCGTCCGCTTTGTGACGCAGAGCGTCACTCGATGCGTTCCTTTGCGGCGCGTGGGAACGATCATTCACCATTCCGTTGGTTTTCCGTCCTGACAACTCTGGCATAACACTTGCTCTTGCCTTGCCGTGCGACTGTGAAAACCCGAATAGTGACGGATTATTGGCATGGCGAAGAGCGAAGCAGTGAAAGACCCCGCCGGGAAAGGCAAACTCAAGCTTATTCTCCTGATTGTTCTGGCTTTACTGCTGGTTATCGGCGTGTCAATCGGGGCGACCTGGTACGTCATGCACAGTGCCAAAGGCAAGCCTGAACCGACTGCTGCGGATGTGGCCAGCAGCGTCAAACCGGCAGCGATCTATGAGCCAATGGCTCCGGCTTTCGTGGCCAATTTCAATCAGAACGGTCGTCAGCGTTACCTGCAGGTGAGCATTACGATGCTCGCGCGCAATCAGGCCGATCTGGATGCGCTGAAAGTCCACATGCCGGTGATCCGCAATAACCTGGTCATGCTCTTCTCCGGGCAAAGCTTCGACAGCCTGGCGACCCCGGTCGGCCAGGAAATGTTGCGCCAGAAGGCGACTGCCAGCGTGCAGGAAGTGGCGCAGAAAGAAGTTGGCAAAGTGGTGGTCGAGCAGTTGCTCTTTACTAACTTCGTACTGCAGTAGGAACACGACATGGCCGTGCAGGACCTGCTGTCCCAGGATGAGATCGATGCGCTGTTGCATGGTGTCGACGACGGTCTGGTTCAGACCGACAACGCTGCTGAGCCCGGTAGCATCAAAAGCTATGACCTGACCAGCCAGGATCGCATCGTCCGCGGACGCATGCCCACCCTGGAAATGATCAACGAACGGTTTGCCCGCTATACCCGCATCAGCATGTTCAACATGCTGCGTCGTTCGGCGGACGTTGCCGTCGGTGGCGTGCAGGTCATGAAGTTCGGTGAATACGTTCACTCGCTGTATGTGCCAACCAGTCTGAACCTGGTCAAGATCAAGCCGTTGCGCGGTACCGCGTTGTTCATCCTGGACGCCAAGCTGGTGTTCAAGCTGGTGGATAACTTCTTTGGTGGTGACGGTCGTCACGCGAAGATCGAAGGGCGCGAATTCACACCCACCGAGTTGCGCGTGGTGCGCATGGTGCTGGAGCAGGCCTTCATCGATTTGAAGGAAGCCTGGCAGGCGATCATGGAAGTGAACTTCGAGTACATCAACTCGGAAGTAAACCCGGCCATGGCGAACATCGTCGGGCCGAGTGAGGCCGTCGTGGTCTCGACCTTCCACATCGAACTCGATGGTGGCGGCGGCGATCTGCATGTGACCATGCCGTACTCGATGATCGAACCGGTCCGGGAAATGCTCGATGCGGGCTTTCAGTCGGATCTCGATGACCAGGACGAGCGCTGGGTCAAGGCCTTGCGCGAGGATGTACTGGACGTCGATGTGCCACTGAGCGCCACGGTCGCGCGCCGTCAATTGCGTCTGCGGGACATCCTGCATATGCAGCCCGGCGATGTGATTCCGGTAGAGCTTCCGGAAGAATTGGTCATGCGTGCCAACGGTGTGCCGGCCTTCAAGGTCAAGCTGGGCTCCCACAAGGGCAACCTGGCATTGCAAGTGGTTGAGCCGATCGAGCGCCGTTAAGCGGCGCCTGTACTAATTCGCTTTGTTAAATGATTTTTTGCCCGCCGAGGACAACTGATGGCTGACGAACACGATGTAATTTCTCCGGATGATCAGGCCTTGGCTGATGAGTGGGCTGCCGCTCTGGGAGAAGCCGGTGATGCCGGTCAGGACGATATCGATGCCTTGCTGGCGGCGGATGCGCCGACGTCCAACCGATTGCCGATGGAAGAGTTTGGCAGCGTGCCAAGGAATAACGACCCGGTCACTCTCGACGGTCCGAATCTGGATGTGATCCTGGATATCCCGGTATCGATTTCCATGGAAGTCGGCAGCACCGATATCAACATCCGTAACCTGTTGCAGTTGAACCAGGGTTCGGTGATCGAGCTCGATCGTCTGGCGGGTGAGCCATTGGACGTGCTGGTCAATGGCACGCTGATCGCTCACGGCGAAGTTGTGGTGGTCAACGAGAAGTTCGGCATACGCCTGACAGACGTGATCAGTCCTAGCGAACGCATCAAGAAGCTGCGCTAAGTGAAGACGTTTCTCGGTGTACTCCTGGCCTTGCCATTCAGCGTGCTGGCGGCCGAACCGCTGGCTCAGGCAGCAGCGCCGGTGGCCAGCAGCGGTGTTGCCGGGCAACTGACGCAGTTGGTGGTGGGCTTGTTGCTGGTGTTGGGCTTGATCTTCTTCCTGGCCTGGCTGTTGCGCCGGGTTCAACAGGCAGGGCCAGGTGGCAAAGGGCAGGTGATCGAGCTGATCGGTTCGCGGGCCCTCGGGCCGCGGGATCGGCTGGTGTTGGTGCAGGTCGGCAGCGAGCAGATTCTGCTGGGGCTGACGCCGGGCACCATCACCGCGTTGCATGTGCTCAAGGAGCCGGTGCAGGTGCCCAGCACCGAGCAAGCGACACCCGAGTTCGCCCAGCGCCTGATGGAATTGTTGGGCAAGGATCAGAAGGAAAAGAAGTAATGGGCGCATTGCGCATAGTGCTGACGCTGGTGCTGATGCTCGCGGCGCCGTTGGCGTTCGCCGCCGATCCGTTGTCGATTCAGGCGATTACCTTGGGTACGGGGGCCAACGGGCAGCAGGAATACTCGGTCAGCCTGCAGATTCTGCTGATCATGACGGCGCTCAGCTTCATTCCGGCGTTCGTCATGCTGATGACCAGCTTCACCCGAATCATCATCGTGTTCTCGATTCTGCGTCAGGCCCTGGGCCTGCAGCAGACGCCGTCGAACCAGATTCTCACCGGCATGGCGTTGTTTCTGACCATGTTCATCATGGCGCCGGTGTTCGATCGAGTGAATCAGGACGCCTTGCAGCCATACCTGGCTGAAAAGCTCACGGCCCAGGACGCAGTAGCCAAGGCGCAAGTGCCGATCAAGAACTTCATGCTGGCGCAGACCCGCAGCAGCGATCTGGAGTTGTTCATGCGTTTGTCCAAGCGCACTGACATTGTCACTCCGGATCAGGCGCCGCTGACCATTTTGGTCCCGGCTTTCGTCACTTCCGAGCTGAAAACCGCGTTCCAGATCGGTTTCATGATCTTCATTCCGTTCCTGATCATCGACCTGGTGGTGGCCAGTGTGCTGATGGCCATGGGGATGATGATGCTCTCGCCGCTGATCATTTCCCTGCCGTTCAAGATCATGTTGTTCGTACTGGTGGATGGCTGGGCGTTGATCATCGGTACGCTGGCGAGCAGTTTTGGTGGTGTTTGAAACCTTGTTGGCGGGTGGTGCGTTATGACTCCTGAAGTCGCTGTAGACATCTTCCGTGAAGCGCTCTGGCTGACCACGATGATGGTTGCCATATTGGTCGTTCCGAGTTTGCTGGTGGGTTTGCTGGTGGCAATGTTTCAGGCAGCCACGCAGATCAACGAACAAACCTTGAGCTTCCTGCCGCGTTTATTGGTGATGCTGGTCACGTTGATCGTCGCCGGGCCCTGGTTGGTGCAAACCTTCATGGAATACATTCTGCAGTTGTACGGCAGTATTCCACAGGTCATCGGTTAAACCATGTCGATGCTTGCGCTGACCGACACACAGATCAGCACCTGGGTGGCGTCCTTCATGCTGCCACTGTTTCGTGTCGGCTCCTTGCTGATGGTCATGCCGATCTTCGGCACGACCCTGGTGCCCAGGCGCGTGCGTTTGTACTTCGCTCTGGCGATCACCGTGGTCATTGTTCCGGGTTTGCCACCCATGCCTGAGGTGCGCGCGCTGGACCTCAGTGGGCTGCTGTTGATTGCCGAGCAGATCATCATTGGCGCCGTGCTGGGATTCTCCTTGCAGCTGTTCTTCCAGGCGTTCGTGGTGGCTGGGCAGATCATTGCGATTCAGATGGGCATGGGCTTCGCCTCGATGGTCGACCCCACCAACGGCGTGTCGGTGGCGGTGATCGGGCAGTTTTTCACCATGCTGGTGACGCTGCTGTTTCTGTCGATGAATGGCCACTTGGTAGTCTTCGAGGTGCTCACCGAAAGCTTCACCACCTTCCCGGTAGGCGGTGGCCTGGTGGTCAATCATTTCTGGGAGTTGGCCGGCAAGCTGGGCTGGGTGCTGGGCGCGGCCCTGTTGCTGGTGTTGCCGGCGGTCACCGCGTTGCTGGTAGTCAACATCGCCTTCGGTGTGATGACCCGTGCGGCGCCGCAATTGAACATCTTCTCCGTCGGCTTTCCGCTGACACTGGTGCTGGGTCTGGTGATTTTCTGGGTCAGTCTGGCCGACATCTTCAATCAGTATCAGCCGCTGGCCAGCGAGGCTCTGCAATTTTTACGCGAACTGGCACAGGCGCGCTGAATCATGGCGGAGAGCGAAAGCGGTCAGGACAAAACAGAAGACCCCACGGACAAGCGCAAGAAGGATTCGCGGGACAAGGGTGAGGTGGCCCGCTCCAAGGAGCTCAATACCTTGGCGATCATGCTCGGTGGGGCGGGTGCGTTGTTGGTATACGGCGGCGGCCTGGCGCAGGATCTGCTGGAAATCATGCGCCTGAACTTCTCTCTGCCCCGTGAAACGCTGCTCAGTCCGGGGGCTATGGGGCTGTACCTGCTGCATTCAGGCAAGATCGCGATGCTGGCGGTGCAGCCGGTGCTGCTCACGCTGTTACTGGTGGCGTTTCTCGGCCCGATTTCGCTGGGTGGCTGGTTGTTTGCCGGCAGTAGTCTGGCGCCCAAGTTCAGCCGGATGAACCCGGCCAACGGGCTCAAACGGATGTTTTCCTCCACGTCGCTGATCGAGCTGCTCAAGGCACTGGCGAAGTTTTTGCTGGTGCTGTTTGTGGCGCTTTCGGTGCTTTCCTCGGATATCGACGACCTGCTGCGCATCGCTCATGAGCCGCTGGAGCAGGCGGTCATTCACAGTGTGCAATTGGTGGGTTGGAGCACCTTGTGGATGGCCTGCGGCCTGATTCTGATCGCTGCGGTGGACGTGCCGGTGCAGCTCTACCAGAGCCATCAAAAGCTGCTGATGACCAAACAGGAAATACGTGACGAGCACAAGGATCAAGAAGGTCGGCCTGAGGTCAAACAGCGGATTCGTCAGTTGCAGCGAGAGATGTCCCAGCGGCGGATGATGGCGGCGATTCCCGAGGCGGACGTGGTCATCACCAACCCGACTCACTATGCGGTGGCCCTCAAATATGATCCGGAAAAAGGCAGCGCGCCGGTGCTGCTGGCCAAAGGCAGTGATTTCCTGGCCTTGAAAATTCGTGAAATCGCCGTAGCCAACGAAGTCCTGCTGCTCGAATCGCCAGCCCTGGCCCGTTCGATCTATTACTCCACCGAGCTTGAGCAGGAAATCCCGGCGGGGTTGTATCTGGCGGTGGCCCAGGTCCTGGCCTACGTCTACCAGATCCGCCAGTACCGAGCCGGCAAAGGCAAGCGTCCGGATCCGTTGAAAGATCTGCCGATTCCGCAGGAATTGCGGCGCGATTCGTAATTACCGGTGATAGTCCCGGCCCTCGCATGTTTTCTGAATAAACTCGTTGCCCTTGAGTCCATCGCGAGCAAGCTCGCTCCTACGTGGGTAGGGGTTTGATGTCCGAATGTGGCCCATTGTAGGAGCGAGCTTGCTCGCGATAGCGTCCTCCCGGGCACTGCAAATCCTTGATGCTTATGCATCTTTCATAGCCCACTATTTCCTGTCTGCGCAAAAGTTGGAAGGCTTCTTGCAGTAGCCGCCGTGCGTCGCTTCAGGCGTCAAAAGTTTGCTTCAAGGAACGGGGAATACCGGTGGATCGCTCTCAGTTAATCAACGCCGCTCGCAGCAACCTGGCTGACCTCTCTCGAGGCAATCTGGGTGTGCCGCTGTTGCTGTTGGTCATGCTGGCCATGATGATGTTGCCGGTTCCTGCGTTCCTGCTGGACGTGTTCTTCACCTTCAACATTGCCCTGTCGATCGTCGTGCTGCTGGTCTGCGTTTACGCGTTGCGGCCGCTGGACTTTGCGGTGTTTCCGACCATTCTGCTGGTGGCCACGCTGTTGCGGCTGGCGCTGAACGTGGCCTCCACTCGGGTGGTGATGCTCCACGGTCAGGAAGGTCATGCCGCCGCCGGTAAGGTGATCCAGGCCTTTGGTGAGGTAGTGATCGGCGGCAACTACGTGGTGGGTATCGTGGTCTTCGCGATTTTGATGATCATCAACTTTGTGGTGGTGACCAAGGGTGCCGGACGGATTTCCGAGGTGAGCGCGCGTTTTACCCTCGATGCGATGCCCGGCAAACAGATGGCGATCGACGCCGACCTCAACGCTGGCCTGATCGACCAGCCACAGGCCAAGCTGCGCCGTCTTGAAGTGGCACAAGAGGCAGAGTTCTACGGCTCGATGGACGGTGCCAGTAAATTCGTTCGCGGTGACGCCATCGCCGGTCTGCTGATTTTGTTCATCAACCTGATCGGTGGTATGGCGGTCGGCATCTTCCAGCACGGCATGGGCTTTGGTGATGCGGGCAAGGTTTATGCGTTGCTGACCATTGGTGACGGATTGGTGGCGCAATTGCCTTCACTGTTGCTGTCGACGGCGGCGGCGATCATGGTGACCCGTGCTTCCGGTTCCGAAGACATGGGCAAGCAAATCAGCCGGCAAATGTTCGCCTCGCCCAAGGCTCTGGCGGTGGCGGCAGGGTTGATGGCGGTTATGGGGCTGGTGCCTGGCATGCCGCACGTTTCGTTCCTCAGCCTGGCTGCGGTGGCCGGTGGTATGGCTTATCTACTCTGGAAGAAGCAAAACGTTGTCAAGGTTCAGGCTCTGGAAGAGGTCAAGCGTCAGCAGGAGCTGCTGCCTTCACCGGCGCGTGCTCAGGAAACCAAGGAGTTGGGCTGGGATGACGTGACGCCGATCGACATGATCGGTCTGGAAGTCGGCTATCGACTGATCCCGCTGGTGGACCGTAACCAGGGTGGTCAGTTGCTGGCGCGGATCAAGGGGGTGCGCAAGAAGCTCTCCCAGGATCTGGGCTTCCTGATGCCGACCGTGCACATCCGCGACAACCTCGATCTGGCGCCGAGTGCCTACCGCCTGACCCTGATGGGGGTGATCCTCGCCGAGGCGGAGATCTATCCGGATCGCGAACTGGCGATCAACCCTGGGCAGGTCTACGGCACGCTCAATGGCATCACCGCCAAAGATCCGGCCTTTGGTCTGGAGGCAGTCTGGATCGAAATCAGTCAGCGTCCTCAGGCGCAGTCTCTGGGTTACACCGTGGTCGACGCCAGTACGGTAGTGGCGACTCACCTCAATCAGATTTTGTACAAGCACTCCAGCGAGCTGATCGGCCACGAAGAAGTTCAGCAGCTCATGCAATTGCTGGCCAAAAGCTCGCCAAAACTGGCCGAGGAGCTGGTGCCGGGCGTTGTTTCGCTGTCGCAGCTGCTCAAAGTGCTGCAAGCATTGTTGGCCGAACAGGTTCCGGTTCGCGACATTCGCAGTATTGCCGAGGCCATCGCGAACAATGCGTCCAAGAGTCAAGATACTGCCGCTCTGGTGGCAGCCGTGCGGGTTGGCGTATCACGCGCTATCGTCCAAAGCATTGTAGGCACTGAGTCCGAGCTACCTGTGATCACCTTGGAACCAAGGTTGGAACAGATATTGCTCAATAGTCTGCAGAAGGCAGGACAAGGTCAGGAAGAGGGCGTTCTGCTGGAGCCAAGCATGGCTGAGAAGTTGCAGCGCTCGTTGATCGAAGCGGCGCAACGTCAGGAAATGCAAGGTCAACCGGTGATTCTGTTGGTAGCAGGTCCGGTGCGCGCGATGCTCTCGCGGTTCGGACGTCTCGCAGTCCCGGGTTTGCACGTGTTGGCGTATCAGGAAATTCCTGACAACAAGCAAGTGACCATCGTTGCGACAGTAGGGCCCAACGGCTGAGGTAGTGGTTTATGCAAGTTAAGCGTTTTTTCGCCGCCGATATGCGTCAGGCCATGAAACTGGTTCGCGATGAGCTGGGCGCTGACGCCGCCATTATCGGCAATCGCCGGATCGCCGGTGGTGTCGAGCTGACTGCAGCCCTGGATTACAAACTGTCCGCGCTGGCGCCTCGTGTACCGAACATCGAGCTCGAAGACGAGTTGCGTAAAACCCAGTCGCGAATCGTCACGGCTCAGGCTGAACTGAGCCTGCGCGGTGACGGCGATTCAACCACCAATCGTCAGTTGTTCGCCGGTTTGCCGCTGACCGCCGCCGAACCGTTGATCGAGCCGACCTTCGCTGAGCCCCGTCGTCCAGCACCGGCACCCGCTGCTTCGCCTTCCGTGGATCAGCGCGTGTTTGACTCGATGCGATTCGAGCTCAGCGGTCTGCGTGAGCTGCTGGAAGTGCAGTTGGGCTCGCTGGCCTGGAACCAGTTGCAAGGCAGCCGGCCACAGCAGGCCAATCTATGGCGTCGCCTGCAACGTATCGGTTTGTCCGGTCCGCTGTCGCGCGACCTGCTGGCACTGATTACCGAAATTGAAGAGCCACGTCAGGCCTGGCGCATGCTGTTGGCGCACCTGGCGCGGATGATCGCGACCCCCGAGATCGAGCCGCTGGAAGAGGGCGGGGTGATTGCCATGGTCGGCCCTGCCGGCATGGGCAAGACCACCACGCTGGCCAAGCTGGCGGCGCGTTATGTGCTCAAGTACGGCGCGCAGAACATCGCGCTGGTGAGCATGGACAGCTACCGTATCGGGGCCCAGGAACAGCTCAAGACCCTGGGGCGTATCCTCAATGTCTCCGTGACCCACGTCGACCCGGGCCAGTCCCTGGCGCAGGCGCTCGATCCGCTGTTGCGCAAGCGCGTCGTGTTGATCGATACCGCCGGCCTTCAGGCCAGCGACCCGGCGTTGCGCATGCAGCTGGAAAGCCTGGCCGGTCGCGGGATCAAGTCAAAGAATTATCTGGTGTTGGCAACAACCAGCCAGAAACAGGTACTAACCGCCGCTTATCACAGTTACAAACGCTGCGGGCTGGCAGGGTGCATCCTGACTAAACTGGATGAAACGGCAAGCCTGGGCGAAGTGTTGAGTCTGGCGATCAGTCACGAGTTACCCGTTGCTTATCTGACCGATGGGCCGCGGATTCCGGATGATCTGCATTTACCACGCCGCCATCAATTGGTCAGTCGCGCCGTGAGTGTGCAGATGCAGGAAGAACCCAGCGAAGAAGCCATGGCTGATATGTTCGCTGACCTCTACCACAGCCCGACCAAGCGGGTCGGCTAAGGTAATAACGAATAGATTGCAGTGAATCTACATCGATGGTCTGCCATGCATTGTTTCAGTGGTGAACGCGCAGCCAGTTATGTGGCCTCCGTCTAAGTAAGACAAGGTATAGAAAGAACATGGGCAGCATGCATCCCGTACAGGTGATTGCGGTGACCGGCGGCAAAGGTGGCGTCGGGAAGACTAACGTGTCAGTGAACTTGTCCCTGGCTCTAGCTGAGCTAGGCCGGCGCGTCATGCTGCTGGATGCCGATCTGGGGCTGGCGAACGTCGACGTTCTGTTGGGACTGACACCCAAACGCACTCTGGCCGATGTGGTCGAGGGGCGTTGTGAGTTGCGCGATGTACTGCTTCAGGGGCCAGGCGGCATTCGCATCGTCCCGGCAGCATCCGGTACGCAGAGCATGGTGCATCTGAGCCCGGCCCAACATGCCGGCCTGATCCAGGCCTTTAGCGATATCGGCGACAACCTCGACGTGCTGGTGATCGACACCGCCGCCGGTATTGGTGATTCGGTTGTCAGTTTTGTTCGCGCGGCCCAGGAAGTGCTGCTGGTGGTCTGCGACGAGCCGACCTCGATCACCGATGCCTATGCCCTGATCAAATTGCTCAATCGTGACCATGGCATGAACCGCTTCCGTGTGCTCGCCAACATGGCGCAGAGCCCGCAGGAAGGTCGCAATCTGTTCGCCAAGTTGACCAAGGTCACGGATCGCTTCCTGGACGTGGCCTTGCAGTACGTCGGTGCGGTTCCCTACGACGAGTGTGTGCGCAAGGCTGTGCAAAAGCAGCGTGCGGTCTATGAGGCCTTCCCTCGTTCGAAGTGCGCGCTGGCGTTCAAAGCCATTGCTCAGAAGGTCGATACCTGGCCGCTGCCTGCCAATCCACGCGGGCATCTGGAATTTTTCGTCGAGCGGCTGGTGCATCAAACGGCAGGGCCGGTGCTATGAGCGCCAGCGGGTACAACCTCTACAAGGCGTCGGCACGTGATAGCCAGTACGAGCTGATCGAGCGCTATGCGCCACTGGTCAAGCGTATTGCCTATCACTTGCTGGCACGCCTGCCAGCCAGTGTTCAGGTCGAGGATCTGATCCAGGCCGGGATGATCGGCTTGCTGGAAGTGTCGACCAAATACGACGCCAGCAAGGGCGCGAGTTTCGAGACTTATGCGGGGATCCGCATTCGTGGCGCGATGCTCGATGAAGTGCGTAAAGGTGACTGGGCTCCACGTTCGGTACACCGCAATACCCGGATGGTCAGTGACGCAATCCGCTCAATTGAAGCTAAAACCGGACGTGACGCTAAAGATCACGAGGTTGCGGCCGAACTCCAATTGAGTCTCGATGATTATTACGGGATTTTGAACGACACCTTGGGTAGTCGGTTGTTCAGCTTCGACGATCTGTTGCAGGACGGCGAGCATGAAGGGCTGCACGAGGATGGCGCGAGTGCTCATCTCGAGCCGTCGCGTGATCTGGAAGATGAACGCTTCCAGGCTGCGTTGGCGGACGCGATTGCCAATTTGCCGGAGCGTGAGCGACTGGTGTTGGCGCTGTACTACGACGAAGAGCTGAACCTCAAGGAAATCGGTGAGGTCCTGGGAGTCAGCGAATCGCGGGTCAGCCAGTTACACAGCCAGTGCGCGGCCCGTTTACGGGGGCGTTTGGGGGAGTGGCGAGCGCGCTGACAGGCAGTGTGGGGACACTGCGAACGAGGCTGGTATGGCGTAGCCGCACTGGTCACGGCCCGTTGTGCTCCATGCAACCGTTGAGTGTTACGCCGAATTGATTGAATGGCGCGTTCAGGTGCTGGGCGCGTTTTAAGACTGCTTGGAGGTCGAATTGGACAAGAACATGAAAATCCTCATCGTTGATGACTTCTCAACGATGCGGCGGATCATAAAAAACCTGTTGCGTGACCTTGGGTTCACCAACACGGTCGAGGCGGATGATGGTACTACCGCGATTCCGGTCCTCAACAGCGGGAGCATCGACTTTCTGGTAACGGACTGGAACATGCCCGGCATGACCGGTATCGACTTGCTGCGCCACGTGCGTGCCGATGAAAAGCTCAAGCACCTGCCGGTGTTGATGGTGACGGCCGAAGCCAAGCGCGAGCAAATCATCGAAGCCGCTCAGGCCGGTGTGAACGGCTATGTGGTCAAACCATTCACGGCTCAGGCGCTGAAAGAGAAGATCGAAAAAATCTTCGAACGCATCGGTTGATATGCGGAGCCAGTCCGCCACGGGAGAGCTATGGAGCATAACGAATCTTCACTGGGCGATTTTGAATCGACCCTGAAAAAACATGCCAGCGAACTGGTCGAAAGCCTTGAAAAAGGTAAATTCGGCGACGCGGTGCAACTGATCCATGAGCTCAACCAGACCCGTGATCGCGGCCTGTACCAAGAGGTAGGCAAGCTCACCCGCGAGCTGCATAGCGCAATTGTCAATTTTCATATTGACCCGCACATGCCGCAAGCCGAGGAGGTTTCACAGATCACGGATGCCACTGAGCGCCTGTCCTATGTGGTCAGGCTGACCGAGGCTGCGGCCAACCGCACCATGGACCTGGTCGAGAACAGCACCCCGTTGGTCAATGGCCTGAGCACCGAGGCTCAGGCCTTGAGCGTGGACTGGGGGCGGTTCATGCGTCGTGAAGTCGGTGCCGAGGAGTTCCGTGAACTGGCCCGGCGGGTAGACGGTTTCCTGACGCGTAGCGAGCAACAGACTCGTGTCGTGTCGAGCAATCTCAACGACATCCTGCTGGCTCAGGATTACCAGGACCTCACAGGCCAGGTGATCAAGCGCGTGACCCAATTGGTCACGGAAGTCGAAAGCAATCTGCTCAAACTCGTGTTGATGGCCAGTCACGTCGACCGGTTTGCGGGCATTGAACATGACCGCGAATCGATCCTCGCGGAAAAAGATCCGGAAAAACATCTGTCTCAGGGTGAAGGTCCGCAGATTCATGCCGATAAACGTGAAGACGTTATGTCCGGTCAGGACGATGTAGACGATTTGCTTTCCAGCCTTGGATTTTAGGCCGACTTATCAGGAGCACCCATACACATGAGCTTCGGCGCCGATGAAGAGATCCTTCAGGATTTCCTGGTTGAGGCCGGCGAGATTCTTGAGCAACTGTCCGAACAACTGGTTGAGCTTGAAAGCCGACCAGATGATGCGGACTTGCTCAACGCAATTTTTCGCGGTTTTCACACTGTAAAAGGGGGCGCCGGCTTCCTCCAGCTCAACGAGCTGGTGGAGTGCTGTCACATCGCCGAGAACGTCTTCGACATCCTGCGCAAGGGTGAGCGTCGGGTTGACTCGGAATTGATGGACGTGGTTCTGGAAGCGCTGGATGCCGTGAACGGTATGTTCACCGAAGTCCGCGAGCGCACCGCGATCACCGCTGCAACACCTGAATTATTGGCAGCGTTGGCGCGGCTGGCCGAGCCTGCCGCTGCCGATGTTGCACCGGCGGTTGAAGTGAGCGCTGAACCTGTCGTCGAGAGCGAATCGGGCGACATCACCGACAATGAGTTCGAACAGCTGCTCGATTCGCTCAACGCGGTCAAAGCCCAGGCAGAAACGCCTGCAGTGGTTCAGCTGGCTCCAGCGGCTCCAGGCAGCGATGAAATCACCGATGCCGAGTTCGAGTCGTTGCTCGATCAGTTGCACGGCAAGGGCCAGTTCGCCGTTGACGCCGTCACGGCACAAGCTGAGCCTGCTGCGCCAAAGGGCGAAGCGGCCAGCAACGAGATTACCGACGACGAATTCGAAGCATTGCTCGATCAGTTGCACGGCAAAGGTACATTCGCGGTAGATGCACTGGATGCGGCGATCGCTTCGGTGCCAGCTGCTGCCCTGCCAAGTGCTCTGGCGGCTGGCAGTGATCTGATTTCCGATCATGAGTTCGAGTCGTTGCTTGACGAGTTGCACGGCAAAGGCAAGTTCACTGAAGTACCTGCTGCTGCGACTGCGGTAGTGGCGGCGCCTGTTGCCAAAGCGGTTGCACAGCTGGTCACAAAAGCACCTGAAGCCAGGGCCCAAGCGCCAGAACCGGCGGCTCCTGCACCGGCTGCGGCCAGAGCGCCTGCGGCTGCGTCATCGGAAAAACCGGCCAGTGAAGCCGAGACCACCGTGCGGGTCGATACCGCGCGGCTGGACGAGATCATGAACATGGTCGGCGAATTGGTGCTGGTCCGTAACCGCTTGGTCCGTCTGGGCCTCAATAGCGGCGATGAAGCCATGTCCAAAGCCGTGTCGAACCTCGACGTGGTGACGGCCGATCTGCAAACCGCGGTGATGAAAACCCGGATGCAGCCGATCAAGAAAGTCTTCGGTCGCTTCCCGCGACTGGTACGCGATCTGGCTCGCCAGTTGAAGAAAGAGATCAATCTGGAACTGGTCGGCGAAGAAACCGACCTCGACAAGAACCTCGTCGAGGCCCTGGCCGACCCGCTGGTCCACTTGGTGCGCAACGCGGTCGACCACGGTATCGAGTCCCCGGAAGAACGCGAAGCATCGGGCAAGGCCCGTGGTGGCAAGGTGATTCTGGCGGCCGAGCAAGAAGGCGACCATATCCTGCTGTCGATCTCCGATGACGGAAAGGGCATGGACCCGAGTGTCCTGCGTTCCATTGCGGTGAAACGCGGTGTGATGGACAAGGATGCCGCCGATCGTCTGAGCGACACCGAATGCTACAACCTGATTTTTGCACCAGGTTTCTCGACCAAAACCGAGATTTCCGACGTGTCGGGTCGTGGTGTGGGCATGGACGTGGTGAAAACCAAGATTTCCCAGCTCAACGGTTCGATCAACATCTACTCGACCAAGGGCCAGGGCTCGAAGATCGTCATCAAGGTCCCGTTGACCCTGGCGATCATGCCAACGCTGATGGTCATGCTCGGCAACCAGGCCTTTGCTTTCCCGCTGGTCAACGTCAACGAGATTTTCCATCTCGACCTGTCGCGCACCAACGTGGTCGATGGCCAGGAAGTGGTGATCGTGCGCGACAAAGCGCTGCCTCTGTTCTATCTCAAGCGCTGGCTGGTCGCTTCCGCCGCTCACGAAGAGCAGCGTGAAGGCCATGTGGTGATCCTTTCAGTGGGCACCCAGCGGATCGGCTTTGTCGTCGATCAACTGGTCGGTCAGGAAGAGGTGGTCATCAAGCCATTGGGCAAGATGCTTCAGGGAACCCCGGGCATGTCCGGCGCCACCATCACCGGTGACGGCCGCATTGCGCTGATTCTCGATGTTCCGAGCATGCTCAAGCGTTACGCCGCACGGCGTATTTGATTCTGATGGAGCGGGGCGAATGAGCCTCGCTCCGTCTAACGGAGTGTTTATGGCAGTCAAAGTCCTGGTGGTGGACGATTCGGGGTTTTTCCGCCGCCGCGTCTCGGAAATTCTTTCAGCGGATCCGAGCATCCAGGTCGTCGGTACGGCGACCAACGGCAAAGAAGCTATCGATCAGGCGCAGGCCCTCAAGCCAGACGTGATCACCATGGACTACGAGATGCCGATGATGGATGGCATCACGGCGGTGCGGCACATCATGCAGCGCTGCCCGACTCCGGTATTGATGTTCTCCTCGCTGACCCATGAAGGCGCCCGGGTAACCCTCGACGCTCTGGATGCCGGTGCGGTGGACTTCCTGCCGAAGAATTTCGAAGACATCTCGCGTAATCCCGAGAAGGTCAAGCAACTGCTGTGCGAGAAGGTTCACAGCATTTCGCGCAGTAACCGTCGTTTCAGTGCCTACAGCGCACTCGCTTCGCAACCGGCCGCAGCGCCCGTGCCTGCACCGTCGCCGTCTGTCAGCACTTTCGGCAGCAGCGCGCCTGTACGTCCCGCACCCGCGCCGATTCCTCCCCGTGTTCCTGCGGCCAGCCCGAGCTCGCCCGCACCGAAACGCAAATCCTACAAACTGGTCGCCATCGGTACGTCTACGGGCGGCCCGGTAGCGTTGCAGCGGGTGCTGACTCAACTGCCAGCAAGTTTCCCGGCGCCGATCGTACTGATCCAGCACATGCCAGCGGCCTTCACCAAGGCGTTTGCCGAGCGCCTGGACAAGCTGTGCCGCATCACTGTCAAGGAAGCGGAGGACGGCGATATTCTGCGTCCAGGTCTTGCTTTGCTGGCACCCGGTGGCAAGCAAATGATGATCGATGGCCGTGGCGCGGTGAAAATCCTTCCGGGCGACGAGCGTCTGAACTACAAGCCGAGCGTGGACATCACCTTTGGTTCGGCAGCCAAATCCTACGGTGACAAAGTTCTGGCGGTGGTGCTCACCGGCATGGGTGCCGATGGTCGCGAAGGCGCGCGTCTGCTCAAACAGGGTGGCAGCGCCATCTGGGCCCAGGATGAAGCCAGCTGCGTGATCTATGGCATGCCGATGGCCATTGTCAAAGCCGATCTGGCGGATGCTGTGTACGGCCTGGACGATATAGGCAAACATCTGGTCGAGGCTTGCCTCTGATGGATGTTTTAAGCCTTATCGGGATCATCATGGCGTTTGTCGCCATCATTGGTGGCAATTACCTGGAAGGTGGTCATCTCACCGCACTGGCCAATGGCCCGGCGGCGCTGATTGTGTTGGGCGGCACCGTCGGCGCTGCGTTGTTGCAGTCGCCAATGAGCGCCTTCAAACGCGCCATGCAGATCTTTATCTGGATTTTGTTTCCGCCCCGTGTCGATCTGCCCGGTGGCATCGATCGGGTGGTGAACTGGAGCCTGATCGCCCGCAAGGAAGGCTTGCTGGGTCTTGAAGGCGTGGCTGATACCGAGCCCGACAGCTACTCGCGCAAAGGCTTGCAGTTGTTGGTCGATGGGGCCGAACCGGAAGCGATCCGCAGCATCCTCGAGGTGGACTTCTACACCCAGGAAAGCCGTGACACCGACGCTGCCAAGGTTTTTGAAAGCATGGGCGGTTATGCGCCAACCATCGGCATCATCGGTGCTGTCATGGGCCTGATCCATGTCATGGGCAATCTGGGTGACCCTTCGCAACTGGGCAGCGGGATCGCCGTGGCGTTCGTTGCGACCATCTACGGTGTGGCCAGCGCCAACCTGGTATTGCTGCCGATTGCCAGCAAGCTCAAGTCCATCGCGTTGCGCCAGTCGCGTTATCGCGAAATGCTGCTCGAAGGAATCCTGTCGATAGCCGAAGGTGAGAACCCTCGTTCCATTGAGTTGAAGCTTCAGGGCTTCATGGACTAATGGAGTAGCCCATGGCACGTCGTCGCCAACCTGAAGAACACGTCAACCACGAACGTTGGTTGGTGTCCTACGCCGACTTCATCACGCTGCTGTTTGCTTTCTTCGTGGTGATGTATTCGATTTCGTCGATCAACGAAGGCAAATACAAAGAGATTTCCCAGGCCCTGATCGGCGTGTTCAACGACTCGCAACGCACCCTCAAGCCGATTCCCATCGGTGACGAGCGGCCCAGGACGGTCACGCCGGCCAAGCCGTTGGTCAAGGACAGCGAGCAGATTGACGCGGGCATTGCTCAGGCGAGTAACGACCCGCTGAAGTCCATTGCCGATGACATCAGCGCCGCGTTCGGTGACTTGATCAGCTCCAATCAAATGACCATCCGCGGCAACGAGTTGTGGGTCGAAATCGAATTGAATTCCAGCCTGCTGTTCGGCAGCGGTGACGCCATGCCCAGCGATGTCGCGTTCAATATCATCGATAAGGTGGCGAAAATTCTGAAGCCCTTCGACAACCCGATTCACGTTGAAGGTTTCACCGATGATCAGCCGATCCGCACTTCGCAATACCCGACCAACTGGGAGCTGTCGTCAGCTCGCTCCGCCAGCATTGTGCGCATGCTTGCCATGGAAGGAGTGAATCCGGGCCGTCTGGCTTCGGTCGGTTATGGTGAATTTCAGCCGGTGGCCAATAACGCGACTTCCGAAGGCCGTGCGCGCAATCGCCGCGTGGTGCTGGTGGTGTCGCGCAACCTCGATGTGCGCCGCAGTCTGACGGGCACAGGCACAGCAAATGCCAAACCCGATGCCGCATTGAAGCGTGCTGGCACACAAACTGCACCCTCGTCCGTAAAGTCGACGAGACGAGAGAGTGCCGTCAATTCTCCGTCGCCCGCCCTATAACTTAGCGCTATTTCTCGGTTGAGCCTGTTCGACCGGGAGGAACAATCTGAATGAGAGTCTGGGCAGTTGCCAATCAAAAGGGTGGTGTCGGTAAAACCACCACCTCCATCGCTCTAGCCGGTTTGCTGGCTGAGGCGGGCAAGCGCGTGGTTGTGGTTGATCTCGACCCCCACGGCTCCATGACCAGCTACTTCGGCTATGACCCCGACAGCCTGGAACACAGTAGCTACGACCTGTTCCTGCACAAGGGTAGCGTGCCGGCGGGGTTGCCCGGTCAACTGCTGCTGCCCACCAGTGACGAACGCATTTCCCTGCTGCCTTCGAGCACCGCGCTGGCGACCCTTGAGCGTCAGTCACCAGGGCAGAGCGGTCTGGGTCTGGTGATCGCCAAGAGCCTCGCGCAGTTGTGGCAGGATTTTGATTACGCGGTGATCGACAGCCCTCCATTGCTCGGCGTGCTGATGGTCAATGCCTTGGCGGCCAGCCAGCAGTTGGTGATCCCGGTACAGACTGAACACCTGGCGGTCAAAGGCCTCGAGCGCATGGTCAACACCCTGGCGATGATCAATCGTTCGCGCAAGCAGGCGTTACCATTTTGCATCGTGCCAACCCTGTTCGATCGCCGAACCCAGGCGTCCATGGGGACATTGCGGGTACTGCGCGACATGTATCCCGAGGACATCTGGCAAGGCTACATTCCGGTCGATACCCGCTTGCGCGATGCCAGCCGGGCAGGGCTGACGCCTTCTCGGTTCGACGGCAAAAGTCGTGGAGTTCTGGCCTATCGGTCATTGCTCAAGCACCTGCTTTCCCTGCAACTCGTCCCACAGGTGGCCTGAGATGACGCTTCTTTCTGCGGGGGGAGTGTTCCGATGAACAGTCCGGTAAAAATCACTACTCGCCCGCAATTGGCGCTGCAGTCTTATCTGGACGCGTTGTTGCAGGACGCGACCGAGGAGCTTGAGCTTGAGCTCGAAACGTTGACTGAGGTCATAGCGCCGCAAGACACGCTGGATGAGTTTCAAGCCGCCGTGCTGGAAGAGCAGGCCCGTGATGCGCAACAGCGAGGCATGGCCGTTCCGGCTGTAGCTGCCGCCGTGCGGGTGCAGGCGCCGATGCCGATTGCCGTGCCGGTGCTGGAAGCGCCTGCGCCGATTCTCGCGCCGGTTTCACTGGTCGCACCAATGCTGCAAGCGTTGGTCGAGCCGGTGGCCGAAGTCCATCTGCCGCCGAGCAACACACCGCCACCTGTGGAAAACGATGGTCGCCCGTCGTGGGCAGCCGAGCCGTTCGAATGCCTGCTGTTCGATGTGGCCGGTCTGACGCTCGCAGTGCCGCTGGTGTGCCTGGGTTCCATCTATTCTCTGGCCGGTCACGAGTTGACGCCGCTATTCGGTCAGCCGGAATGGTTCCTCGGGATTCTGCCGAGCCAGGCTGGCAATCTGAAAGTGCTGGATACCGCGCGCTGGGTCATGCCGGATCGTTACCGCGATGATTTCCGCCAGGGCCTGCAATACGTGATCTCGGTTCAGGGCTATGAATGGGGGCTGGCGGTGCATCAGGTCAGCCGCTCCTTGCGCCTGGACCCGAACGAAATCAAATGGCGTAGCCATCGTGGTCAGCGGCCATGGCTGGCCGGCACGGTAATCGAGCATATGTGCGCGTTGCTGGATGTCTCGGAGCTGGCGGAGCTGATCGCCAGCGGCGGTGCCAAACACATGAACGGCCGCAAGCCGATCCACAAACCTACATAACAAGCACCTGGCCGCATACAAGATGCGGTCGGCCAGAACATACACCGCACAGGCGGTTTTTCGAGGGGTCAGGGTATGAATGATAAGGCGTCGTCTGCAAAAGGTTCCGAAGATCCGATCCTGCAATGGGTAACCTTCAAGCTGGACAATGAAACCTACGGCATCAACGTGATGCGCGTTCAGGAAGTCCTGCGTTATACCGAAATCGCCCCTGTGCCGGGTGCGCCAAGCTACGTGCTGGGCATCATCAACCTGCGCGGCAATGTGGTCACCGTGATCGACACCCGCCAGCGCTTTGGTCTGATGAACGCCGAGATCAGCGACAACACCCGTATCGTGATCATCGAAGCCGACAAACAAGTCGTCGGGATCATGGTCGACAGCGTGGCGGAAGTGGTTTACCTGCGTCAGTCCGAGATCGAAACCGCGCCAAACGTCGGTAACGAAGAGTCGGCCAAGTTCATTCAGGGCGTGTGCAACAAGAACAACGAGTTGCTGATCCTGGTCGAGCTGGACAAGATGATGAGCGAAGAAGAGTGGTCGGAACTGGAGAGTATCTGATTGATTCTCGAGGTTGCTGTGATTGTGCTGGGGCTCCTCTGGGTAGGGACCCTGGCAATTTTCCTGGCTTACACCCGTAAACAGCGGCAGCAGGCCATCCTCAAGGCTCAGGGCGATGCGTTGCGTGATCAGCGCATCAAGGATCTGGCCAAGCGCGTTGACGATTATCAGAACGGTAGCGTGCGCATGGGCGAGGACTTGCACGAACTGCGCGCGGTGGTCAGGCCGTTGCCGGACAAACTGACCCAACTGGAGCAGCGCGATCCGACCAGCCTGTCATTTGCCCAGGCTGCACGCCTGGTCGGAATGGGCGCCAGCGTCGACGAATTGACCCAATCCTGCGGATTGACCCAGGCCGAAGCCGAGTTGATGAGCAAGTTGCATAAAAGCTGAAGCGAGCGGCTTTCTGTCCTGATCGTTCCCACGCTCCGCGTGGGAACGCCTCACTGGACGCGCAGCAATCGCTTCGGGAGTGACGCGGAGCGTCACGGGCTGCATTCCCACGCAGGAGCGTGGGAATGATCAAGGCTGCGATTTTTTTGCGACACCGAATCAATAATCCTCCCCGCGATCTGTCACATCCCGCTCCACCCTCGGCGCCTGCGGGTCATGGCCTTCGGGGAACTTGCCTTTCAGGTTCCAGGCAAAGGCGATGATCTCGGCGATGGTCCGGTATAACTCCTCCGGAATGCTGTCACCCAGCTCCATTCTTGCCAATAGTCTTACAAGCTCGGCGTTTTCGTAGATCGGCACTTCATAGTCGCGGGCGATTTTCAGGATCGCTTCGGCCAGTTCGTCGTCGCCCTTGGCGGTGAGGGTCGGGGCTTGGTGGCCATCGTATTTGAGGGCGATGGTCTGGCGGGGTGGGTTGGGGTTTTTCATGCGGTTTCGTCGACCCAGCGTTGTTCGAGGCGGGTTTGATTGCCTTGGGGCGCAGTGCCGAGGTGGCAATTCAGGTCGCCTACATTGAGCCCCGACGCCAATAGCCGGGCGCGCAAACTGCCCAAATGACTCTCGATCAGGCTGGCGGTGTAGGGGCGTTCGGCCCAGAGCTGGCTGGAGAGCTTTCCCGAAACCAGCTGCGCCTGAACCTGCAGCGGCCCGAGGGGCTCCATGTCGAAGGCCAGCTCAACTCGCCACAACCGCTGTTTTGGCTCGCGCTCGGCGGGTTTTTCGTTGTGTTCCTTTGTCGGTGCGTCTTCGCGCTGGAACTTGACCTGCAGCGGCACAATGTCTTGCTGGTTGCGCATGGGGATTTCCAGCTGCCAAGTGGTTTGTAGATTGCCATTGGCGGTGATACCCGTCTGCTCCAGGCTCGACAGTTGATGGCTTTGCAGGCGCGAAACGGCCGCAGCGGCTAAACGCAGCAAGTGTTCCAGGTCGCCTTCGCCCTCCAGGCTTTGCAGTAAGCGTGAGGGTAGAGGGAAGCCGGTTGGCTGGGGTTTGGCGCTGACCTGACCGAGGGTGCCGAGGGCGCTGCGCACAAAACCTGGAAGCACCTGAGCCAGGGTATTGGCGGCGATGATCGCGTTGAAACTGGTGTTGCCCGGCAGGTCGGGGGCAATTTGCGCAATCAATCGCAGCAGATTGCCTTTCATGTCCGGTGTCAGCGACGGGTTCTGACCTGCGAGTAATTTCGCTTCAAGGAACAGACCGCTGTTGACCAGTGCCTGGGCCAGTCCTTTTGGCGTGCTCAGTTGCTGAGCGTCCGGCAACCCGGCCAGCAACTGGTCGATCGCGTCGCGCAAGTCGGCCGATGTCGCGTCGGACGGCACCTGGTTTTGCAGCGCGTTGATCAGCCCGTCCAGCGAGCCCTGGCGGCTTTGTTGGGCGATCAATTGTTGCGCCACGGCCAGCTGTTCCTGGCGACTGCTCAGCGGCACGAAGCTGAGGGTTTGCGAATCCTGGACCATGGCACTGAGCAACGTGCCGATGCGCAACGGCTGTGGGCTGTCAATGCTCAAGGTGCTACCACTGAGCGCGGTATTGAGCAAACTCACTAGCGAGCGATACACCGCCGGTTGGCCAGTGGCTTGCGGCATCAGTTGGGTGGTCAGTACCTTGCCTTGCAACAAGGTGCCGACCGGTAATTGTGAAGTGTCCAGGCGGGTGAGGGTGGCGACGTTAGAGGCGATGGCCTGCTGCACCGTGATCGCCAGATTGCCGGCCGACGGTTGGCTCACCGCCAGGCTGGTGCCTTGCGGCAGCGGCTGGTTGCTGGTGGCCTGAACCGTGGTCTGGCGACCGCTGTCGAGGGTGACCTTAAGCAGCAACTGAAAAGTCTGATCCGCTTGTTTGAGCGACAGCACTTCAGCCTTGGCGGTTTGCCCGGCGGCGATCAAGCCTTCCAGCGGTTGCGCAAGCGTGAGCAACTCACCACTCACCACGGCCGGGCGCGTGACTCCGGGGCTTGGCTGCGGCAGCGGGAGGATGTTCATTTCGCCTGTCATCGGGTCGCAACCTGTGGAAATTGCCCTCTTGAGGGCGGGGTACAGCATGTATAATGCCGCCCCGTTATCAGCGGAGTGCCAAAAACATCGCAAATGTTTGACGCAGCTCTCTAGTACAGGCCGCTAATACATCTATTCTGCATCACTATAACGGCCGTTCCACCGCCGACTTGAACCGTAAAGGCCCGCGATCTCTTGACCAGCCCTCTTCTAGAAGCCGTAGTGCTCGCCTGTGAGCGAGACTGGCGGATGCTCTTCGAAAACCTCGAATTTCGTCTGGCGGGCGGCGACATGTTGCAGATCAGCGGCCCCAACGGCAGCGGCAAGACCAGCCTGCTGCGCCTGCTCGCCGGGTTGATGCATCCGACCAGCGGCCAGGTGCTGCTCAATGGCCAGCCGTTGACCGCGCAGCGCAGCGAACTGGCGCGCAACCTGCTGTGGATCGGCCACGCTGCCGGGATCAAGGATTTGCTGACCCCGGAAGAAAACCTCAGCTGGCTCTGCGCCCTGCATCAGCCGGCCAGCCATGAGGCCATCCGGGAAGCGCTGGCAGCGGTGGGCTTGCGCGGTTTCGAGGATGTGCCGTGTCACACCTTGTCCGCAGGTCAGCAGCGCCGCGTGGCCCTGGCCCGGCTGTATCTGGACAGCCCACCGCTGTGGATCCTTGACGAACCCTTTACCGCCCTCGACAAACAAGGGGTGGCGCAGTTCGAAGAGCATCTGGCCGTTCACTGTGAAAAGGGCGGGATGGTGGTGTTGACCACTCACCACACCTTGAACCGCATGCCTGCCGGTTATCGTGACATCGATTTGGGGCGCTGGGCCGTATGAGTGTTTTCGGACTACTGGTCGCCCGTGAGGCGCGGTTGTTGTTTCGGCGTCCGGCGGAACTGGCCAACCCTCTGGTTTTCTTCGCAATCGTCATCGCATTGTTTCCGTTGGCGGTCGGTCCTGAGACTCAATTGTTGCAAACCTTGTCTCCGGGACTGGTCTGGGTAGCGGCCTTATTGTCCGTCCTGCTCTCGCTGGACGGGCTTTTCCGCAGTGATTTCGAGGATGGATCACTGGAGCAGTGGGTCCTTTCGCCGCACCCTCTGCCTCTTCTGGTTTTGGCCAAGGCACTGGCACACTGGGCGTTTTCCGGCCTGGCACTGGTTTTGCTCGCACCGTTACTAGCCTTGATGCTCGGTTTGCCTACCGCCTGTCTGCCGGTGTTGCTGCTTTCCCTGTTGCTGGGTACACCGGTGTTGAGCCTGCTCGGTGCGGTGGGCGCGGCGCTGACGGTTGGGTTGAAGCGTGGTGGACTCCTGCTGGCGCTGTTGATTCTGCCGTTGTACATCCCGGTATTGATTCTCGGCAGTGGCGCCTTGCAGGCGGCATTGCAGGGCATGCCGGCGACCGGGTATCTGCTGTGGCTTGGTAGCCTGACTGCCTTGGCGATAACCCTGACACCCTTTGCAATAGCCGCTAGTCTGAAGATCAGCGTCGGCGAATAATGAGGTCTGGTCAGTTTTGATCAGTAAAGACCCTGGCGGCTCGTGATAGCGAGCAGCAACCGTGATGGAAACAGTAATGAACTGGACTTGGTTTCATAAGCTCGGCTCGCCCAAGTGGTTTTATGGCATCAGCGGCAAGCTGCTGCCTTGGCTGAGTGTTGCAGCGTTGCTGCTGATCGGCGTCGGTGTGGTCTGGGGCCTGGCGTTCGCGCCGCCGGACTACCAGCAAGGCAACAGCTTTCGGATCATCTACATCCACGTCCCGGCCGCCATGCTGGCGCAGTCCTGCTATGTGATGCTGGCGGTGTGCGGCATTGTCGGACTGGTGTGGAAGATGAAACTGGCCGATGTCGCGCTGCAATGCGCGGCACCGATCGGTGCCTGGATGACCGCCGTGGCGCTGCTCACCGGGGCGATCTGGGGCAAGCCGACCTGGGGCTCGTGGTGGGTCTGGGATGCACGACTGACGTCCATGCTGATTCTGCTGTTTCTGTACTTGGGTCTCATTGCGCTGGGCAACGCCATCAGCAATCGTGACAGCGCGGCCAAGGCCTGTGCGGTGCTGGCAATCGTCGGTGTGATCAACATACCGATCATCAAATACTCGGTGCAATGGTGGAACACACTGCATCAAGGTGCGACATTCAGTCTCACTGAGAAACCGGCCATGCCCGCCGAAATGTGGCTGCCGCTGCTGCTGACGGCACTGGGTTTCTATTGTTTCTTCGGTGCGGTGCTGTTGTTGCGCATGCGCCTTGAAGTGCTCAAGCGTGAAGCCCGCAGCAGCTGGGTCAAGGATCAGGTGCTGAATACTCTGGAGGCTGCACGATGAATTTTGCATCCTTCGGCGATTTTCTCGCCATGGGTCATCACGGTTTATATGTCTGGTCAGCCTATGGCATCTGCTTTGCGGTGCTGGCCCTCAACGTCGCGGCGCCGGTCCTGGCCCGCAAACGTTATATGCAACAAGAGGCGCGTCGTCTGCGCCGGGAGAACGGCAAGTGAATCCGCTGCGTAAAAAGCGTCTATTGATCATCCTCGCGATCCTGGTAGGGGTCGGAAGTGCCGTTGGCCTGGCCTTGAGCGCCTTGCAGCAGAACATCAATCTGTTCTACACCCCGACCCAGATCGTCAACGGCGAAGCGCCGCAAGACACCCGCATTCGTGCCGGCGGTATGGTCGAGAAGGGTTCGCTGCAGCGCTCCGGGGATTCTCTGGACGTGAAATTCATCGTCACCGACTTCAATAAATCCGTCACCATCACGTATCGCGGCATCCTTCCGGATCTGTTCCGCGAAGGGCAGGGCATCGTCGCCCTCGGCAAGCTCAATGGTGATGGCGTGGTTGTGGCCGACGAAGTGCTGGCCAAGCACGACGAGAAGTACATGCCGCCGGAAGTGAGCAAGGCCCTGAAAGACAGCGGTCAGTCGGCGCCTTCACCAGCCAAAGAGGGTTAACCGATGACTTCCGCACTCTTTATTCCCGAGCTGGGCCACCTGGCAATGATCCTGGCCCTGTGCTTTGCCATCGTTCAGGCCATCGTGCCGTTGCTGGGTGCCTGGCGCGGTGATCGGCTGTGGATGGGCCTGGCTCAGCCGGCGGCCTGGGGGCAGTTTACCTTTCTGGTATTCGCTTTCGGATGCCTGACCTACGCCTTCATGACCGATGACTTCTCTGTCGCCTATGTCGCCAGTAACTCCAACAGCACCTTGCCCTGGTACTACAAGTTCAGCGCCGTATGGGGTGCCCACGAAGGTTCATTGCTGCTCTGGGCGCTGATCCTCGGTGGCTGGACCTTCGCAGTGTCGGTGTTCTCCCGGCAGTTACCGCAAGTGATGCTGGCGCGGGTGCTGGCAGTGATGGGCATGATCAGCACTGGCTTCCTGCTGTTCCTGATCCTCACCTCCAACCCGTTCGCGCGCATCCTGCCGCAGGTTCCTACCGACGGTCGCGACCTCAACCCGTTGCTGCAAGACATTGGTTTGATCGTTCACCCGCCAATGCTCTACATGGGTTATGTCGGTTTCTCCGTGGCGTTCTCCTTTGCCATCGCTGCCTTGCTTGGCGGTCGTCTTGATGCGGCCTGGGCTCGCTGGTCGCGGCCATGGACCATCGTCGCCTGGGCCTTCCTCGGTGTTGGCATTACCCTCGGCTCCTGGTGGGCCTACTACGAACTCGGCTGGGGTGGCTGGTGGTTCTGGGACCCGGTGGAAAACGCTTCCTTCATGCCTTGGCTGGTCGGTACCGCGTTGATTCACTCGCTGGCCGTTACCGAAAAACGTGGCGTGTTCAAAAGCTGGACCGTGCTGTTGGCCATTGCCGCATTCTCCCTGAGCCTGCTGGGAACCTTCCTGGTGCGTTCCGGCGTGCTGACTTCGGTGCATTCCTTCGCCTCTGATCCTGCGCGCGGCGTGTTCATCCTGATCTTCTTGCTGTTCGTGGTCGGCGGTTCGCTGACGTTGTTCGCGTTGCGTGCACCAGTGGTCAAGAGCCATGTCGGCTTCAACCTGTGGTCGCGGGAAACCCTGCTACTGGGCAACAACCTGGTACTGGTCGTCGTCGCGTCAATGATTCTGCTCGGCACCCTGTACCCGCTGGTGCTCGATGCCCTGACCGGCGCCAAGTTGTCGGTCGGCCCGCCGTACTTCAATGCGCTGTTCATTCCGTTGATGGCGCTGCTGATGGTGGTGATGGCGGTCGGGATGCTGGTGCGCTGGAAGGACACCCCGGTCAAATGGCTGGGGAGCATGCTCACCCCGGTGCTGCTCGGCAGTGCTGCGCTGGCCGTGGTGGCCGGCATCGCATATGGCGACTTCAACTGGGCCGTGCTGGCCACCTTCATGCTCGCTGCCTGGGTGTTGTTGGCCGGTGTGCGAGACATCTTTGACAAAACCCGCCACAAAGGCCTGATCAAAGGTCTGCCAACCCTGACCCGTAGCTATTGGGGCATGCAGGTTGCGCACCTTGGGATCGCGGTCTGCGCCTTGGGCGTGGTGCTTTCCAGCCAGAACAGTGCTGAGCGTGATTTGCGTCTGGCGCCGGGCGAATCCATGGACCTGGCCGGTTACCATTTCATCTTCGAAGGCGCCAGGCACTTCGAAGGCCCGAACTTCACCTCCGACAAAGGCGCTATTCGTGTCATTCGCGACGGCAAGGAAGTCACCGTGCTGCACCCGGAAAAACGTCTCTACACTGTGCAGAACTCGATGATGACCGAAGCCGGGATCGACGCCGGTTTCACTCGTGACCTGTACGTTGCCCTGGGCGAGCCTCTGGGCGATGGCGCCTGGGCGGTCCGGGTGCACGTCAAACCGTTCGTGCGCTGGATCTGGTTCGGTGGCTTGCTCACTGGTCTGGGAGGCTTGCTGGCGGCGCTGGATCGACGTTATCGGGTCAAGGTGAAAAGCCGTGTGCGGGAAGCACTGGGCATGTCGGGAGCCACTGCATGAAGCGTTGGATAATGTTGTTGCCGCTGGTGTTGTTTCTGGTGGTGGCGGTGTTCCTCTACCGAGGGCTGTACCTGGACCCGGCCGAGCTGCCGTCGGCGATGATTGGCAAGCCATTCCCGGCGTTCTCGTTGCGGTCTGTGCAAGACAGCAAGACCCTGACCCGGGCCGATCTAATCGGCAAACCGGCGTTGGTCAACGTCTGGGCCACCTGGTGCATTTCCTGCCGGGTCGAACACCCGGTGCTGAACAAACTGGCCCAACAGGGCGTGCTGATCCACGGCATCAACTACAAGGACGACAATGCCGCGGCATTGAAGTGGTTGAGCGAGTTTCATAACCCGTATCAGTTGGATATCCATGACGGGGAGGGCTCTCTGGGCCTGAACCTCGGTGTGTATGGCGCGCCGGAAACCTTCTTCGTCGACAGCAAGGGCATCATCCGCGACAAGTACGTGGGGGTGATCGACGAAGCAGTCTGGCGTGAAAAACTGGCCGCCAAATATCAGGCCCTGGTCGATGAGGCGAAGCCATGAAGCGCTGGATAGCCGCGGCCGTTCTCGGCCTGAGCATCGTAGGTGTGGCTCACGCCGCGATCGACACTTACGAGTTCGCCAATGACGGCGACCGCGAGCGTTTTCGTGAGCTGACCAAAGAGCTGCGTTGCCCCAAGTGCCAGAATCAGGACATCGCTGATTCCAACGCACCGATTGCCGCTGATTTGCGCAAAGAGATTTTCCGCATGCTCGGCGAGGGCAAAGACAATCAGCAGATCATCGACTTCATGGTCGATCGCTACGGCGATTTCGTGCGCTACAAACCGGCCCTGACCTCGAAAACCGCGTTGCTCTGGTTCGGTCCGGCGGGGCTGTTGCTCGGTGGTGTGGTGATCATTGGCGTGATCATCCGCCGGCGTCGCGTACAGCGCACTGATACCCCGGATACGCTTTCCTTTGATGAGCGCAAGCGCCTCGATCAACTTTTGGATAACGATAAGAATGATTGATTTCTGGCTCGCTGCAGGTCTGCTCTTGTCAGTTGCCCTGAGTTTTCTGCTGATCCCTGTTTTACGCGGCCGCCGTGCCCAGCGTGAAGAGGATCGTACCGCGCTGAACGTGGTGCTTTACCAGGAGCGCGTGGCTGAGTTGCAAGCTCAGCAGGAAGAGGGCGTACTCACTCCAGTACAAATGGACACCGGCCGCGCGGAAGCGGTCCGTGAACTGCTGAACGACACCGAAGGCGCCGACACCGCGCGGGTCTCGCGTTTGGGCAAGCCGCTGCCGTTGCTGGCGGCGATACTGGTGCCGGTGTTGGGCCTTGGTCTGTACCTGCATTTCGGTGCCAGCGACAAGGTCGAGCTGACCCGCGAATTCGCCCAGGCGCCGCAATCAATGGAAGAGATGACCCGCCGTCTTGAGCGAGCCGTCGCCGCGCAGCCGGACTCGGCTGAAGGCCTGTACTTCCTCGGTCGAACCTACATGGCCCAGGATCGCCCGGCGGATGCGGCGAAGATCTTCGAGCGCACCGTGGCGTTGGCCGGTCCTCAGCCGGAACTGCTCGGCCAATGGGCTCAGGCGCAGTACTTTGCCGATAACAGAAAATGGTCGGACAAGGTTCAGGCGCTGACTGACGAAGCGCTGAAGGCTGACCCGAAAGAAGTCACCAGCCTTGGCCTGCTGGGCATCGCCGCCTTTGAAGGCGAGCGTTATCAGGACGCCATCGACTACTGGAATCGTTTGCTGGCGCAACTGCCGCCAGATGATAACTCCCGTACTGCGCTGCAAGGCGGGATCGCCCGGGCCAGTGAAAAACTGCAGGCCAGTGGTGGCAAAGTCGCTCAAGCCCCGGCGGTTGTGGCGAAGGTTGCGGCACTGCTCAAGGTTCGTGTCGATCTGGCGGCGGATCTGAAAGCCAAGGTCCAGCCGGGCGACAGTGTATTCATCTTCGCCCGCGCCACCTCCGGCCCACCTGCGCCATTGGCCGCCAAGCGTCTGACCGTTGCCGATTTGCCTGCGACCGTCGAGTTGGGGGATGCCGACGCGATGATGCCGCAGTTGAAACTGTCGAACTTCCCTGAAGTCCAACTGGTTGCGCGCATCTCCCGCGCCGGCCAACCGACTGCCGGCGAATGGATCGGTCGCAGCCAGCCCTTGGCCAGCAGCACTACAGCGTCGCAACAACTGACCATCGACAGCCCGGATAAATAACAGAGAAGCCGCTTATGACCACCATCGCTCGTCTCACTCTGCTCAGTCTGGTCCTGGGATTAAGCGCATGTGCGGTCCAGCAGCCGACCATCTTGCCACCCATCCCGCCTTCGGGGCCGGGCACTCAGCCGGTTCCAGCAAAAAAGCCCGGTACACCGACGACACCCTCTAAACCCGCCAAGTCGCTGCCACGCACGTCCGCCAGCTTCGCCCCACCACCGGGCGGTAATAGCCATTGGGATGCGCGATTGGGTGTCTACGTCCTCGACGATCAGACCAACACCTTCTACCGCCAGCGCACTTACTACCGCTGGAACAACGGCTGGAGCCGCTCCGTCAGCCCGAACGGGCCTTGGGAAGAGACGGATATCCACGGCGTGCCATCGGGATTGGGGCGTCAGTTCCACGATTGAATCGCGTTGCTTGGCCGGTAAGGATCGCAGCCTGGCGACAGCTCCTGCACCCACCGAGTACCCCCTGATTCATGGGGGCGCGGAACTTGCGGGATAGGGCCGGGCGGCGCTTCGCTTGCTGGCGAAGCTTTGGAGCATTACACAGCCGCCAGTGACCCTTTCCCGGATACACTCGAAAACCGCACCAACGCCAATGGCGCAAGCGTGCTGCCGATGATCACGATTCACAACCGCCCAGCCTGTTCGTGCAGTGCACTGGCGATCGCAGCACCAAAGGCGCGCCGCTCACCCGTGTCCGACGTCAGCGTCCGATGAAACATTCGCTCAAATCTCGTTAGATAGCTTGCTGGTGCTATCTACACTCTATGAATGTGACCGGCTCTCCAGCGTCTCTCTTGGATGTTTCCTCACAGGAAGCCAAACCCATGAATCAGATTTGCAGCAGCGTGATACGAAGTACGGCACTGGCGTGGGCCATCATTTTATTGGCATTGATGCCCGCAGGCGCCGCTCAGACCCAGGACGCTCCGGGTATGCGCGTCGCCGTACGCGGTGAAATCATCGAGGTTGCCGGGGACGTGATGCAGGTGCGCGCCAATAGCGGAGAAAACGTGACCATCAACCTCACCCCGAACACCGTGGTGCGCGCGGTGACCCTGGCCAACATCGAAGACATTAAACCTGGCAGCTACATCGGTTCGGCCGCGGTGCCGCAGGCGGATGGGACGCTCAAGGCGCTGGAGGTTCACGTGTTCCCCCCACAAATGGCTGGCACCGGCGATGGCCATCGGCCCTTCGATCTGGTCAAGGGCAGCAGCATGACCAATGGTAGCGTCGGTGATCTGGTGGTCAGCAACGGGCGCACCCTGACGGTCAATTACAAGGGCGGTCAACAGACAATCCTGGTGCCGGATGACGTGCCCATCGTCAACCTGGCTCCGGGCGATCGCAGCCTGCTCAAGGTTGGGGTCAAAGTTGTGTTGTTCGCCTCGCAAAGCGTCGATGGCACGCTGACGGCTCAATCGATTTCGGCCGGCAAGGATGGCGTGACGCCACCGATGTGAGCATCTATCCGGCATGAAAAAGGCGACCCGAAGGTCGCCTTTTTCATGGGAGCCCAGCGCTTATTGCCCGCTGTAGACCTGATCGAAAACTCCACCATCGTTGAAGTGGGTCTTCTGCACGGTTCGCCAGTCACCGAAGGTTTTCTCTACCGAGAGGAAGTCGACTTTCGGGAAGCGGTCGGTGTACTTGGCCAGGACCTTCGGGTCGCGTGGTCGCAGGAAGTTGGTGGCAGCGATTTCCTGACCTTCTGGAGACCAGAGGTACTTCAGGTATTCGTCCGCTGCGGCGCGGGTGCCTTTTTTGTCGACGACTTTATCGACCACGCTCACTGGTGGCTCTGCTTCGGCGGAGACGCTTGGATAGATCACTTCGAACTGGTCGCGACCGAATTCGCGGGCAATCATTTCGGCTTCGTTTTCGAAGGTCACCAGCACGTCGCCAATCTGGTTGGTCATGAAGGTCGTGGTGGCGGCGCGGCCACCGGTGTCGAGTACCGGCGCTTGCTTGAACAGCTTGCCGACGAATTCTTTGGCCTTGTTTTCGTCGCCGCCGTTTTTCAGTATGTAGCCCCACGCCGAGAGGTAGGTGTAGCGGCCGTTGCCGGAAGTTTTCGGGTTCGGCACGATGACTTGCACGCCGTCTTTTAGCAGGTCCGGCCAGTCTTTCAGGGCTTTCGGGTTGCCTTTGCGGACGATGAACACGGTGGCCGAGGTGAACGGTGCGCTGTGGTCCGGCAGGCGGGTGATCCAGTTGTCGGGAACCAGTTTGCCATTGTCGGCCAGAGCGTTGATGTCGGTGGCCATGTTCATCGTGATGACATCAGCCGGCAGGCCGTCGATGACCGACCGGGCTTGTTTGCTGGAACCGCCGAAGGACATCTGCAAGGTGATGTTTTCGTTGTGCTCGGCTTGCCAGTGTTTCTGGAAGGCAGTGTTGTAGTCTTTGTAGAAATCTCGCATCACGTCGTAGGAAACGTTGAGCAGGGTCGGTGCGGCCTGAGCCACGCTACCCAAGGCCAGGCCAGCGGCCAAAAGTGAGGCGCTAAAGAGTCTTTTCACTGCGCATTCCTTGTTCTATTAAAAGTGATGCAAGTTGCCAGCGACTATAGCCGGGGCTTCATATCTCTTTAAAGATTAAAAAGAACTTTGCTTATTCTATTTTTTTGAATAGCGCATTGCCGCAACGTGAACAGAACGCTGCGTCGTGTTCATGATTGTTTTTTGGGCACACCGGGCAGTTGTGCTGCAACTGGGCGCCGCGCATGGCGCTGGCCAGTTCCGCAGTGAAAATCCCGGTGGGCACGGCGATGATCGAGTAGCCGGTGATCATCACCATGGCCGAGATCACTTGTCCCAGTGACGTCTTGGGCACGATATCGCCATAACCGACGGTGGTCAGAGTGACGATCGCCCAGTAGATCCCCTTGGGGATGCTGGTAAAGCCGTGTTCAGGGCCCTCGACCACATACATCAGCGTTCCGAACACGGTCACCAGGGTGCAGACGCTGAGCAGGAACACGAGGATTTTCTGTTTGCTGCCGCGCAGGGCATCCAGCAGGTAGTTGGCCTGTTTCAGGTACGGGCTGAGCTTGAGTACGCGGAAAATCCGCAGCATCCGGATGATCCGGATGATCAGCAGGTACTGAGCGTCGCTGTAGTACAGCGCGAGGATCCCCGGGACGATGGCCAGCAGGTCCACCAGTCCGTAGAAGCTGAAGGCGTAACGCAGCGGCTTGGGCGAGCAGTACAGACGCAAGCCGTACTCGATGACGAAGATGACCGTGAAGCCCCACTCGATGTAGGCCAGCAGGTCTGCGTAGTTCTGATGGACGCTGTTGATGCTGTCGAGGATCACGATCACCAGACTGGCGAGGATGATTAACAGCAGTGCGCTGTCGAAACGTCTTCCGGCCATCGTGTCGGTCTGGAAAATCATGACGTAAAGCGGTTCACGCCAGTTGTTGTTGCTGCTGTTCATGGAGAGCGCCTGAAGCAATGATCAGCGCAGCCTAGGGTGATTGTCCCTGATAGCGCAAGGCGCACTGTCCACGGCGGCCTGGCGCAGCACGCGAATGCCGGCACGGACCAGCCAGCAGGCGAGGATGAAGGGTGCGGTGAGCGCCGATAGGCCCAAGGCGCTGAAGCCGGGTGTCAGCAGTATGGCCAGGGCAATGCCGAACAACGGTAGCCAGGGTTGGCGACGTTGCTGGCTGAAGGCAAGGGCGGCGAGCACTGCGTTGTAACCGCTCAAACCCAGCAGCGCGTTTGACGTTTCGTGATGCAGCAAGGCAAAGCACAGACCCGCGGCAGAACCCAGCAGCGCCCATAAGAAAGCGCGGCGGTCGGCGATCAGCAATCCGATAGCAATCAGTGCACCGGCCAGCGGATGACCCAGAAACATGACCTGACCAAGCCCTTTCAACGAGGCTGCGACCAGGTTGAGGGTGTTCATTTCAATCAAGGGTGCAGGAGACTGGGGTGCAGCAAAGTTCAGGAGTAACCAGCTCAATCCAACGAAGGGCGCGGTGTAGGCGGGCAGGCAATGCTGATCGCGGGCGCGCTTGAGCCATTGCTGAGTGAGTATCGCACTCAGGCCACCGCAGGCGATGATCAGCGGCGGCAACATCGCTGACCAGGGGAAATAAAGGCTCAGCAGCAAGCCGAGCAAAACACCGTTGTAACTGAACAGACCGGCCTGACGCTCAGCCTTGGCATAACCGCGACGTTGCGCGGTGAGCAACCCGGCGACACCGCCCAGCAGCGCACCGCCGAGCAAGGCTGGAGCAGTAAACAGAATGGCCAGCAGGCACAGCAGACCAAACAGCGGATGGCGCTGGAGGAAAATCTGGCTGAAGCCGTTGAGCAGGGCAGTGGCCCAGTCGGGGCAGTGGGTGTTGAAGTGGTTTGAGGGCATTTCGAGTCTATGTCTGGTAAACCGAGGCGCCCCCATCGCGAGCAGGCTCGCTCCCACACTGAATCTTTGTTCAGTTGTCAGATCTGCGAACAACACAAATCAACTGTGGGAGCGAGCCTGCTCGCGATGAGGCCGGAACAGGCGCTAAATCAACGTCTCGATGCGCAACGAGTTAGTTGATCCCGGCTGACCGAAAGGCACGCCCGCGGTGATCAACAACGTGTCGCCACGCTTGGCCATGCCTTGCGCCTGGGCGATTTCCAGGGCCGTGGAGCAAACTTCGTCAACCTGACGCAATCGATCATTGACCACCGAATGCACACCCCAGGCCACGGTCAGGCGGCGTGCGGTTTGCAGGTTTGGTGTCAGGTTGAGAATTGGCACTGTCGGTCGTTCCCGCGCTGCCCGCAAACTGGAGCTGCCGGATTCGCTGTAGTTCACCAGCACCGCCACTGGCAGGATGCTGCTGATGCGGCGGATCGCACAGCTGATGGCGTCGGACACCGTGGCTTCGGCCTGAGGCCGGCTGACGTCCAGTTGCGTCTGATAATCCGGGCCGCTTTCGACCTGGCGGATGATCTTGCTCATCATCTGCACCGCTTCCAGCGGGTAATCACCGGACGCGGTTTCTGCCGAGAGCATCACCGCGTCGGTACCCTCGGCCACGGCGTTGGCAACGTCAGTGACTTCGGCGCGGGTCGGTGCCGGGGAGAAGCGCATCGACTCGAGCATCTGCGTCGCCACCACCACGGGTTTGCCGAGCTGTCGGCAGATAGTGATGATGTTCTTCTGAATCTGCGGCACGCTTTCGGCCGGCACTTCCACGCCCAGATCGCCGCGGGCAACCATGATCGCGTCGCTCAGCCCGGCAATTTCTCGCAAGTGTTCGACGGCTGACGGCTTCTCGATTTTCGCCATCAGAAAGGCTTTGTCGCCGATCAGTTCGCGGGCTTCGAGGATGTCTGCCGGACGCTGCACAAACGATAGCGCCACCCAGTCCACACCCAGCTCCAGGCCGAAGCTCAGGTCGCGACGGTCCTTGGCGGTCAGTGGGCTCAATTCGAGCAGGGCTTGCGGGACGTTGACGCCTTTACGGTCAGACAGCTCGCCGCCGTTGAGCACCGTAGTGTCGATGGCATCGGCATGTTTGGCGGTCACTCGCAGGCGTAGCTTGCCGTCGTCCAGCAGCAGGTCCATGCCCGGTTCCAGCGCAGCGATGATTTCCGGGTGGGGCAGGTTGACCCGGCGTTGATCGCCGGGCGTTGCGTCCAGGTCCAGACGCAGGGCTTGACCGCGCATCAGTTGAACCTTGCCCTCGGCAAACTTCCCGACCCGCAGTTTCGGACCTTGCAGGTCCATCAGAATCCCCAGCGGGTAATTCAGCTGTTTCTCGACTTCGCGAATCCACTGGTAGCGCTGAGCATGATCAGCATGGTCGCCATGGCTGAAATTGAGGCGAAAGATGTTCACCCCGGCTTCGACCAACTCACGGATATCGTCGATTCCGTCTGTGGCAGGGCCAAGGGTGGCGAGGATTTTGACCTTCTTGTCAGGCGTCATGTTTAGGGCTCTCGAGAATCAGGATGGCGCGAAAGTCGTTGACGTTGGTGCGGGTCGGTTCGGTGACGACCAACGCATCCAGCGCGGCGAAGTAGCCATAGCCGTTGTTGTTGTCCAGCTCGTCGCTGGCGCTCAGACCCAGGGCGGCGGCGCGAGCGTAGCTGTCCGGGGTCATGATGGCGCCGGCATTGTCTTCGGAACCGTCAATGCCATCGGTGTCGCCGGCCAGCGCATAGACGCCGGGCAGACCCTTGAGGTTATCGGTGAGGCTGAGCAGGAACTCGGCGTTGCGCCCGCCGCGGCCATTGCCACGCACGGTGACGGTGGTTTCACCGCCAGAGAGAATCACACACGGCGCCGCCAGTGGCTGGCCGTGGAGCACAACCTGGCGTGCGATCCCGGCGTGGACCTTGGCCACTTCCCGGGACTCGCCTTCCAGGTCGCCGAGAATCAACGGGCTGAAACCGGCCTGACGAGCTTTCACCGCCGCCGCTTGCAACGATTGCTGCGGTCGCGCGATCAGCTGGAAGTGACTGCGGCTCAGGCCCGGATCACCAGGTTTGACCGTTTCCGATTCGGCGCTTTGCAGCCAGCTGCGCACGGTCGCCGGAACATCAATGGCATAGCGCTTGAGAATAGCCAGGGCTTCGGCCGAGGTGCTCGGGTCGGCCACGGTCGGCCCGGAGGCGATCACCGTTGCCAGGTCGCCCGGTACATCGGAAATCGCGTAGGTGTAGACCGTCGCTGGCCAGCAGGCCTTGGCCAGGCGGCCGCCCTTGATCGCCGAGAGGTGCTTGCGCACGCAGTTCATCTCGCCGATGGTGGCACCGGATTTGAGCAGGGCTTTGTTGATCGACTGTTTGTCGGCAAGCGTGATCCCGGCCGCCGGCAGTGCCAGCAATGCCGAGCCGCCGCCCGAGAGCAGGAAGATCACCCGGTCGTCTTCAGTCAGATCGCTGACCAGTTCCAGCACCCGTTTTGCCACGGCCAGACCGGCCGCGTCAGGCACCGGGTGGGCGGCTTCGACTACTTCGATTTTGTCGCAAGGGGCGCCGTGACCGTAGCGGGTCACTACCAGTCCCGAGACTTCGCCCTGCCAGCAACGCTCGACCACTTGCGCCATGGCCGCGGCGGCTTTACCCGCGCCAATCACGATCACCCGACCACTTCGATCGCTGGGCAAATGGGCTTCAAGGACGTGCTGCGGGTGGGCGGCGTCGATGGCTGTGGCGAACAGCTCACGCAGGAATTGTTGCGGATCGACCGACATGGCGGGCTCCCAATCTTATTGTTTTGGCTGATCGTTCCCATGCTCTGCGTGGGAATGCCTCAATGGACGCTCTGCGTCCGCTTCGGCGGTGACGCGGAGCGTCACGGGATGCATTCCCACGCAGAGCGTGGGAACGATCGGGTTGGTTTATTTATCGCGAATCGAGAAATTCGCCATGTGCTCAAGACCTTTGATCAGCGCCGAGTGGTCCCAGTTACTGCCACCGATGGCCGCGCAGGTGCTGAACACTTGTTGGGTGTTGGCGGTGTTGGGCAGGTTGATGCCCAGCTCGCGAGCACCGGCCAGGGCCAGGTTGAGATCCTTCTGGTGCAGGCTGATGCGGAAGCCAGGATCGAACGTGCCTTTGATCATGCGCTCGCCGTGGACTTCGAGGATCTTTGACGAAGCGAAGCCACCCATCAGTGCTTCACGGACCTTGGCGGGATCAGCACCGTTTTTCGAGGCGAACAGCAGGGCTTCAGCAACCGCCTGGATGTTTAGCGCGACGATGATCTGGTTCGCCACTTTGGCGGTTTGACCGTCGCCGTTGCCACCGACCAGGGTGATGTTCTTGCCCATGCTCTGGAACAGTGGCAGAGCGCGTTCGAAGGCCTGGCTGTCGCCGCCGATCATGATGCTCAACGTGGCAGCCTTGGCACCGACTTCACCGCCGGACACCGGGGCATCGAGGTATTGCGCGCCTGTTTCGTTGATTTTTGCGGCGAAGGCTTTGGTCGCGGTCGGTGAGATCGAGCTCATGTCGATCACTATCTTGCCTGGACCGACACCGGCAGCCACGCCGTCGGCGCGGAACAGCACGTCTTCGACCTGCGGGGTGTCCGGAACCATGATGATAATGAACTCAGCTTCCTGAGCGACTTCTTTCGGGTTCGCCAGAGCGACCGCGCCAGCGGCCACCAGGTCGGCAGGGGCGGGGTCGTGGTGCGCCGAGAGGTACAGGCTGTGACCGGCTTTTTGCAGGTTCAACGCCATTGGGTGGCCCATGATGCCGGTGCCGATAAATCCGATTTTAGCCATGAGAAAATCCTCTTGTTTTTATTGCTGCTTCAAGCAAATAGGGGTGCGCTGCTTTTGTGGGAGCGAGCTTGCTCGCGATAGCGGTGTGACAGTCAACATTGATGCTGAATGTAATGGCCTCTTCGCGAGCAAGCTCGCTCCCACAGGTGTCGTGTCAAATCGCGTTATGGGTTTTCAACCAGCCCAACCCGGCTTCAGTCGTGGTCAGCGGCTTGTATTCACAGCCGACCCAGCCCTGGTAACCGATACGGTCCAGGTGTTCGAACAGGAAACGGTAGTTGATCTCGCCAGTGCCCGGTTCGTTACGCCCCGGGTTGTCGGCGAGCTGGATGTGATTGATCTCGTCCAGATGGTCGGCCATGGTCCGGGCCAGGTCGCCCTCCATGATTTGCATGTGGTAGATGTCGTATTGCAGGAACAGGTTGTTGCTGGCGACCTGCTCGCGAATCGACAGGGCCTGAGCGGTGTTGTTCAGGTAGAAGCCCGGAATGTCGCGGGTGTTGATCGCCTCCATCACCAGCTTGATGCCCGCTGCTTGCAGCTTGTCGGCGGCGTACTTGAGGTTGGCGACGAAGGTCTTTTCAACGGTGGCGGCGTCCAGGCCTTGTGGGCGGATGCCGGCCAGGCAGTTGATCTGGGTATTGCCCAGCACTTTCGCGTAAGCGATCGCCAGATCGACACCCGCGCGGAACTCTTCGACCCGATCCGGCAGGCACGCGATACCGCGTTCGCCCTTGGCCCAGTCACCGGCCGGCAGGTTGAACAGCACTTGGGTCAGACCGTGGGCATCGAGCTGCGCCTTGATTTCGGCGGAGCTGAAGTCATACGGGAACAGGTATTCGACACCACTGAAGCCGGCCTTGGCGGCAGCTTCGAAGCGGGCAAGAAAACCTTGCTCGGTAAACAGCATGGACAGGTTGGCTGCGAAACGCGGCATGGTGGTCTCCTGTAAGGATTCATCGTTCCCACGCTCTGCGTGGGAATGCATCCGGTGACGCTCTGCGTCACCTAAGGGCTGGACGCGGAGCGTCCGGGGCGGCATTCCCACGCGGGAGCGTGGGAACGATCCTTCAACGCAATCAGTCGAGCAACGAAATCGCCGTCGGCGCATCGCTGCCGACCAGCGCCAGATCTTCGAATTCGTTGACGGCGTTGATCTCGGTGCCCATGGAAATGTTGGTCACGCGCTCCAGGATAATCTCGACGATCACCGGAACCTTGAACTCCTCGATCAGCTCTTCGGCCTTGCGCAGGGCAGGGGCGATGTCAGCTGGTTCGAAGACGCGCAGAGCCTTGCAACCCAGGCCTTCGGCAACCGCGACATGGTCGACACCGTAGCCGTTGAGTTCCGGAGCGTTGAGGTTGTCGAAGGACAGCTGTACACAGTAGTCCATGTCAAAACCGCGCTGTGCCTGACGGATCAGCCCCAGATAGGAGTTGTTCACCACGACGTGGATGTACGGCAGTTTGAACTGCGCGCCCACCGCCAACTCTTCGATCATGAACTGAAAGTCATAGTCGCCGGACAGCGCCACGACTTTGCGGCTCGGGTCAGCCTTGACCACACCGAGCGCGGCCGGAATGGTCCAGCCCAACGGGCCGGCCTGACCGCAGTTGATCCAGTGACGCGGTTTGTAGACGTGCAGGAACTGCGCGCCGGCAATCTGCGACAGACCGATGGTGCTGACGTAGCAGGTGTCCTTGCCGAACACCTGGTTCATCTCTTCGTATACGCGCTGCGGCTTGACCGGCACGTTGTCGAAGTGGGTCTTACGGTGCAGGCTGGCTTTACGCTGCTGGCAGTCTTTGAGCCAGTCGCTGCGGTCCTTCAGCCTGCCGGCGGCTTTCCATTCGCGAGCGACTTCAATGAACACTTTCAGCGCCAAACCAGCGTCGGAAACGATGCCCAGGTCCGGGGTGAACACGCGGCCGATCTGGGTCGGTTCGATGTCAACGTGGATGAATTTGCGGCCTTCGGTGTACACGTCCACCGAACCGGTGTGACGGTTCGCCCAGCGGTTACCTACACCCAGTACCACGTCGGACTTGAGCATGGTCGCGTTGCCATAGCGGTGCGAGGTTTGCAGACCGACCATGCCGACCATCAACGGGTGATCGTCAGGGATGGTGCCCCAGCCCATCAGGGTCGGGATTACTGGAATGCCGGTCAGCTCAGCGAACTCCACCAGCAAGTCACTGGCATCGGCATTGATGATGCCGCCACCGGCGACCAGCAATGGCCGTTCAGCCTGATCGAGCATGGCCAGGGCTTTCTCGACCTGCACGCGATTAGCCGTTGGTTTGGCCAGCGGCAGCGGTTCGTAGGCATCGATATCGAATTCGATTTCTGCCATCTGTACGTCGAACGGCAGATCGATCAGCACCGGGCCAGGGCGGCCGGAGCGCATTTCGAAAAAGGCTTTCTGGAAGGCATAGGGCACTTGGCCCGGTTCCAGAACGGTGGTCGCCCACTTGGTCACTGGCTTGACGATGCTGGTGATGTCGACCGCCTGGAAGTCTTCCTTGTGCATACGGGCCCGGGGTGCCTGGCCGGTGATGCAGAGGATTGGAATCGAGTCGGCCGAGGCGCTGTAGAGCCCGGTGACCATGTCGGTACCGGCAGGCCCGGAAGTACCGATGCACACGCCGATGTTGCCGGCTTTAGTGCGGGTGTAGCCCTCGGCCATGTGCGAGGCGCCTTCAACGTGGCGAGCGAGGACGTGATCGATACCGCCGACCTTTTGCAGGGCGGAGTACAGCGGGTTGATGGCTGCACCGGGGATGCCAAAAGCGGTATCAACCCCTTCGCGGCGCATCACCAGAACGGCGGCTTCGATTGCTCTCATTTTGCTCATGGTTTTGTGCCTCTTAGGTTTTGTAATTGTATACAAGTGGCTTTGCGCAGAGTGTATTCACGGCGGACGGCGCAGGTCAATCCATTTTATCAAGCGGCTGTTTCATTCGTCATAAGCCAGAAGTACTGTGGCTTTTCGTCGCACAAGCAGCTTTTCGATAAATATTGTATACAAAAAAATAACTCATTGTGTTCTATTTGTCGCGTCGGGCTTCTCAAGAAAAAGAAACCCAAAGGCTTTCCCCTAACAAGATAAGGACGGCACCCATGAGCGCTTTAACCTTGAAAGACGCAGTTAGCCTGACTGGTCGAGCCATTGCTGCGGGGCGCAAGATCGCCGCGGCACCGCTGACCATCGCGGTACTTGATGCCGGAGGGCATCTGGTGACCTTGCAACGTGAAGATGGCGCGAGCCTGCTTCGCCCGCAGATCGCCATCGGCAAAGCCTGGGGCGCGATCGCGTTGGGCAAGGGTTCACGGCTATTGGCGCTGGACGCGCAGCAGCGGCCGGCCTTTATCGCCGCCCTCAATAGCCTGGGGCAGGGCAGCGTGGTGCCGGCGCCGGGCGGGGTGTTGATTCGCAATCAGGAGGGTGTGGTGATTGGCGCCATTGGCATCAGCGGCGATACCTCTGACATCGACGAGCAATGCGCAATCAGCGCCATCGAGGCGCAGGGGTTGCAGGCGGATGCGGGTGTGACGGCTTGATCAGTGGTGCCTGATCGATAGCAATAGTGAGCAAGCGAACGTCGCCCGGCCCGTCCCACATTAAATCTGTGTTAGCCGAGAATCCGGCAGATGAACTCAGTCTGGTGTGGGAGCGGGCTTGCTCGCGATGGGGGCAACTCGGTCTATTGGCTAAACCCAAATCGCATCCCAAAGCGGATAGTCGCCAATCTGCTTCACAAGTCCTGCCCGCATTGGGTTGGCCACGACATAACGCGCGACTCGTCTCAAACCCTCTTCATGGCGCACGGCGTGATCATGGTAACTCTGTTGCCAAAGGCTTCCAGTTCGCCCAGTGGCAGTGTTGACCGCTCGAGTACTAAAGGATTTGGTTCGGCACATCAGCTCGCCCAAAGAATCTTGGTGCAGTTCAACAAGCCAGTGGAAATGATCCGGCATGACTACCCACGCCAGAGAACTTGCCAGTCCTTGTTCCTCAGCCTTTCTGAATTGATGAACCACTAGCCGACCCAGGGTGTAATCCCTGAAAACAGGCTCGCGATTGAGAGTGTTCGCGGTAAGCAGATAGATTCTGTTTTGTTCGGCATAGCGACCGATGCGCAAGCGATGTGATGCTGGCAGTTCAGGCATTCCGTTGCCCTTTCTGTAGAAAATTTACTGAAAGGGTAGATCGGTGAATGCCGGGTTGTGGGGGTGGACCTTTAGCTGGATGTGTCTGGCAGATGGCTATCGCGAGCAAGCCCGCTCCCACATTAGATCAGTGTTGGCCACGAATCTTCGGCTGAACTCGTTTTAGTGTGGGAGCGGGCTTGCTCGCGATTGAGGGCGCCGCGGTCTACTTGTCCGGCTCGCAGCCCTTGAGCACGAGGCGGATGATGGTCTGTGCCGCCGCTTCATAATCGGTTTCATCGAGCTTGGCTTTGCCAGTGACGACCGAGATTTGCCAGTCGAAATCGGCGTACGTCTGGGTTGCCGCCCAGATGCTGAACATCAGGTGGTTGGGGTCGATTTGGGCGATCTGCCCGCGGTCGATCCAGGTCTGGATGCAGTCGATATTGTGTTTGGCCTGGGCATTGAGCTGCTCGACCTGATCGGGGCTCAGGTGCGGTGCGCCGTGCATGATCTCGCTGGCGAACACCTTGGACGCGAACGGCAGATCGCGGGAGATGCGGATCTTGGAACGGATATAGCCACTGAGCACTTCGCTGGGCACACCGTCGGCATTGAACGGCGTCGAGGCCTGCAGAATCGGCTCGATGATGCTTTCCAGCACCTCGCGATAGAGGTTTTCCTTGGACTTGAAGTAGTAGTAGACGTTGGGCTTGGGCAACCCCGCCTTGGCCGCGATGTCACTGGTTTTAGTCGCAGCGAAGCCCTTGTCGGCAAACTCTTCGCTGGCTGCGCGCAGGATCAGTTCTTTGTTGCGCTCGCGGATGGTGCTCATAAACCAGGTGATTCCTTGCCTGTTCTGGCGGTTGCGCATGGTAGCACCGGCTTTGCGCGGGGCTCAAGAATGCCCCGCAGCGCCTTGTGTCGCGCTATGCTCGACAAAATTCATGATCGAAGGAAGCCTGATCCATGGCAGGAAGCAGTTTGCTGGTGCTGATCGACGACATCGCCGCCGTGCTCGACGATGTAGCCTTGATGACCAAGCTGGCCGCCAAGAAAACCGCCGGTGTGCTTGGCGACGACCTGGCGCTCAACGCCCAGCAAGTTTGCGGTGTGCGCGCCGAGCGTGAAATTCCGGTGGTCTGGGCCGTGGCCAAGGGCTCGTTTCGCAACAAGTTAATCCTCGTTCCTGCTGCATTAGCCATCAGCGCCTTGGCGCCGATGCTGGTGACTCCGCTGTTGATGCTCGGCGGGGCCTATCTGTGCTTTGAAGGCTTCGAAAAACTTGCCCACACGTTCCTTCACAGCGAGGCCGACGACAAGTCCGGCCATGATCAACTGATCGATGCCGTGGCAGATCCGGCCGTCGACCTGGTGGCCTACGAGAGGGACAAGATCAAGGGTGCTGTGCGCACTGACTTCATCCTCTCGGCAGAAATCATCGCCATCACCCTGGGCACTGTGGCCGACGCGCCGCTGATGCAACAGATCATCGTGCTGTCGGGTATCGCCATCATCATGACCGTCGGCGTCTATGGCCTGGTGGCCGGCATCGTCAAACTCGACGATCTCGGGTTATGGCTAACCCGCAAGCCAGGGCAGGTGGCCAAACGCATTGGCGGCGCCATCCTGCGTGCCGCACCGTACATGATGAAAAGCCTCTCGGTGATCGGCACCGCGGCGATGTTCATGGTCGGTGGCGGGATTCTCACCCATGGTGTGCCGGCGGCTCATCACTGGATAGAAAGCGTGAGCCAGAGCACAGGTGGCTTTTCGCTGATCGTGCCGATACTGCTCAATGCTGTGGCCGGGATTATCGCCGGGGCGGTGGTCCTGGTGGGGGTGATGGCGGCGGGCAAGGTCTGGCGGATGGCGAAGGCCTGAAACGGCGTTCTACAAAACGCTAAAGAAAAAGGCCATTCGATTGAGTCGAATGGCCTTTTTTTCACCCATGGATCGCGTTACTCAGCAATCTGCAACTTGCGCGCCTCGGTGTAGACGTAACGCACTTTTTCGTACTCGAACGGCGAGTTCGTCTGTCCGTAGCGGAATCTGTTCTGGTAGCGCTTATCGATGCCGCGCAGGACCCAGATTTCCGGATGGTTCTCGCTGACCTTCGAGACATTGAGGAAGTTGATCTGCGATTCCGCCGTGAAGTCGAACACCAGCCCGCCGGTATCACGCAGGTTCGAGGGGCCGAGGATCGGCAGGACAATGTAGGCACCGCCCGGGACGCCATAGAAGCCCAGGGTCTGGCCGAAGTCTTCGTTCTGGCGTGGCAGGCCCATCATGGTTGCCGGGTCCCACAAACCGGCGATGCCGATGGTGGTGTTGAGCAACAATCGACCGGTGGTCTCCATGGAGCGCTTACCCTTGAACTGCAACAGGCTGTTGAGCAGATTGGGCACATCACCGAGGTTGTTGAAAAAGTTGCTCACACCCGTGCGCAGGAAGCCTGGGGTGATGTACCGATAACCGTCGACTACTGGCAGGAACACCCACTGATCGAAGCGATAGTTGAAGTGGTAGACCCGGCGGTTCCACGACTCCAGCGGGTCATAGACATTCAGCGCGTTCAAGGTCGAGCGTTCGAATTCGCGCTGGTCCAGCCCAGGGTTGAACTTGAGTTTGGTCATGGGCTCGGTGAAACCGTCCTGATCGACCACGGTGGTGGTGTTGGCCTTGCTGTTGTCGGCGTTGGCATAGCCCGCGAAAAGTAACGCAGCGATAAGCAGGAGATGTTTATAACGGGCCCTATCCACGGAAGAACTCCAGCATGGCGTCGCTGTTGACGCGGTAGTTGAGGTTGCCGCAATGGCCGCCATGGGGGTAGACGGTCAGGCGGTCGCCGAAGGTTCTACGCAGAAAACCAAGGTCGCCCGGGCCGAGAATCAGGTCGTCGGCGTTGTGCATTACGGCAATCTTCGGGCTGTTGTGCAGGTAGTCCTTGAGTGCATAAAGGCTGACCTGGTCGATCAGTTGCAGCACGCTGCCGCCATCGGTGCGGGCGCGCCACATCGGGATCAGCTGCTCGGTGATGTAACAATCGAAGTCGCATTGCAGGGCACGCTTGAGGAACGGTGTAAGGCTGGTGCCTTCGGTGATCGGGTATTTGGGTGGGGTGATCAGGCCGCGGCGGTTGATCAGGTCCGAGGTGAAGGCAATGTCGGCCGCAGAAAAGCGGAACGAGGTACCGATCAGCATGGCCATCTGTTCATTGCTCAGATGCTGTTTGGACTGTTGAAAGTCGTAGAGCAACGCGTCGTTGAGATCGATATAGCCTTTTTGCTGAAAGTAGCGAGTCAGTTTGTTCAACACCAGTTCATAAAATGTGGTGCTGTTGTTGATGCCCTTGACCTCGGTCTGGACCAGTTTGTCCAGGTTGGTAATCGAGGTGTAAAGGTTGACCGGAGGGTTGAGCAGCAGGACTTTCTTGAAGTTGAAACTGCGTCGGGTTTCATCCAGCTTGCTGACAAACGCCGCATCCAGGCCGCCCAGGCTATAGCCGGTGAGGTAGTAGTCGGTGATCGGCAGTTTCGGGTTTTGTGCACGCACGGCCTGCATGACGCGGTACAGGTCCTCGGCGTCATCCTTGGTCACACCTGGCGTGGCATAGCGCGATGCAGCGCTCATGAAGTCGAAGCTGGTTGGCGACGACAGTTGCACCACGTGATAGCCGGCTTTGTAGTAGAGCTTTTTCAGGTATTCGTTAATGCTGCTGTTGTAGGGCGCGCCCGTACCGGAGATCAGGAAAATCAGCGGTGCGGCGTGATCCTGTTTGGCCATCCGGTAGGTGAGCTTCTTCACTGCCCAGAAATTGTCCGGCAGGTTGAACTCACGCTCCGGGCGCAACCTCAGGCTGTAATCAGCCTGATCGATATCCTCATCGGACGGCAGCTCCGGCCGCAAATCCGGTGGGGTAGTAGCAATCGTCGCCTCGAACGGGTTGGTCAGCGGGTAGCCATAACTGACGGCGTCGATATCGACCGCCAGTGCGGACGCACTCAAGATAAGGCCGCCAAACAAGGCAGCGAGGCGCAAGGAACGGAGCATGACTGGATCCCTAAGAAAAAGGTGCCGAGTGAGGTATGCAGGCTATGACCATCGCGCTGTCGCCGAAGTGCCATGCATCGGCACAAATAGCCGGTCCAGACAGCCATAATCGGGGTAATAGTAGCTAGACGATACACTTTGCAGCTGTTTGGCGGATAGTTATCTGTGCAACGCGCTTGCATACCCTCGTCGGGCGATTAAGCTGAGCGCCGTTTTCGTTTATCGGAGTGCTTCATGTCCCGTCGTCTGCCCGTGATTCTGCTGCTTATTGTCTTGCCATTATGGCTGGCCGCCAGTTATGGCATGCGTTATGGGCTTATGGAGGATGCCCGGTGGGTTGGCGTCTGTGTCGATGAGGCGAGCCGTTGGGAGTGCCAGGCGCGTTCGACCCTGGGGCTGATGATTCATTTCAAGATCATGGGCTGGACTGCGCTGGCAGCGGCGATCATTGGGTTCCTGGTGCCGGGGCGTGCCGGATGGAGTCTGGCGGTGCTGTCATTGTTGTTCGGCTTTCCGGCGCTGGCGTTGTATAACGTCAGTCTTGCGGTGTTTGCGGTGGTGATTGGGGCATTGCGGTTGGTCCGGGCGCCGGACGTTGCCACTTGAGCTGAATCGCGAGCGAAAAAAAGGGATGACCGTGGTCATCCCTTTTTTGTACCTGTCGATCAGCCCTTGCGAGCCCGCAAACTGCGCCACAACGCAGCGACCATCAACACACTCACCAGCGCCCAGCCCCAGGCCTGCTGGTTTTGCAGGCCTTCGCGGTACAGCTGCGGGGCGATGCCGGCACCGATGATAAAGGTCAGCAAGGCGACCTCCCGGCGCGCAACGCTGATCGGGCGGCACAGGTAAACCAGCGCCGGCAGCAACAAGGCTGCGCTTGGGAAGCTGCGATAGCGTGGGTCGAACACCAGCTCCAGCATCATCACCGCTGTGGCAAAGCCTGCGGCCGCCAGCAGCCAGCCAGCGCGCTGTTCCAGCCAGTTGAAGGCACACTTGCGCCATGCGGTTTTGGCGCTCAGGGCAAGTGCTGCGTGGGCCAGCACCAGCAGATTCAAGCCGACCAGCAATCCGGCCCAGATCCATTCGCCGGCAAAGCGGCTGGTGACTCGTGCCAGTTCGCCCCAGGCGCTGATGGAGCAGGCGCCCAATGCGCCGAGCAGCGGCAGGAGCAGAGCAGTGCGAGTGCTGCGCACGCGACCGCCGAGGATCAGTGTGCCGAGGAAAAGCAACCCACCGATGCCCAGCCATTGAGGCCAGAAGGGCAGATTCGACACCGGCCCGGCCAATACACCCTTGTCCTGACGATCTGCATCGAACAGCCCCCAATAGCCGCCGACAGCCCCCTCGCTGGCGCGCTTCCAGGGTTGGTCGAAGGCTTCAATCAGGTTGTAGTGCCAGCCATTGTGCTCAGCCAAGGCGACAAAACCACGAATGAACCTGGCTTCGTTGACCCGGCTTGGCAGCGCCGTTTCGCGCTGGCGGCCTTCGCTTGGCCAGCCGGTTTCGCCAATCATCACGTCTTTGGGGGCGAAGCGATTGCCAAATACCTGGCGGACTTGCGCGACCTGATTGAGGGCGGCGTCGATGTTGGACGGATCATCTTCCCAATACGGCAGCAAATGGATGGTCAGGAAATCTACTGCCGGGGCGATTTCCGGGTGCTTGAGCCAGAACTCCCAGACATCGGCGTAGGTCACCGGCTGTTTGACGTGGCTTTTCACCTTGAGAATCAGCTTGGCCAACTGGGCTCCGGTGACTTCCTTGCGCAGCAGCGCTTCGTTGCCGACGATCACCGAGGTCACTACATCCGCGTTGGCATTGGCTGAGGCGATCAGCATGTCGACTTCCTTGGCGGTATCCACCGGGTTGCTGTTGACCCACGCGCCGATCATCAGCTTCAAGCCGTGCTTGCGCGCCAGGTCGGGAAGGGCTTCGAGACCGGTCATGGAATAGGTGCGAATGCATTCGAAGCGGGTCGCCAACAGCGCAAGGTCGGCGTCCATGCGTTCGGGGCGCAACTTGAACGGTTCGTCGAACGGTGATTGGTCTTTATCGAACGGGGTATAGGAGGCGCATTGCAGCTTGTGCCTGGCGCTGGCTACATCCGGTAGCAGTACCGGTTGGCCGAGACCGTACCAGAAGCCGCATAGCGCAAACAGGCCAAGCAGACAGGCGAATAGGTAAGGTAAGAAAGGAAAGCGGGCAGTCGCGGGCATGGTCAGGCCGTCTGGGAGCAAAGCCGCGCATCTTACCTGCATTTGCCGCGTGCTTGGGGAGCTGCATACATTTGACAAGCAATGTTCGGGCGGTACCCGGCGAGGTATTCCTCATTGTCACGATTACTGGCGTTCTGATGTCGTTTCTCGTTGCCTTGAGGTCGCAGCCAGAGCAGGTCGTCGCGCACGTCAGGTTGATGATCGAAGCATCAGTACTCCGCTGATATTCGGACGGGTTTGGCAATGAAGCGTGAAGGGGGCGCTGTGAACAATAAGTTGACGCCGCTCGGCATCCGTCGGGCGCAGCACTTTCGGGGAAGTAACGATGAAGATGCGACAACTCTTAGGTGCAGGTGCCGCTCTGGTACTTGCGATTGGTTCCAGCGTGGCGAGTGCCGACAGCAAAACCCTGAGCATCGGCTATGTCGACGGCTGGTCCGACAGCGTGGCGACGACCAACGTGGCGGCTGAAGTGATCAAGCAAAAGCTCGGTTATGACGTCAAGCTGCAGGCCGTTGCGACCGGGATCATGTGGCAGGGCGTTGCCACCGGCAAACTCGACGCGATGCTCTCGGCCTGGCTGCCGGTGACTCACGGTGAGTATTGGGCCAAGAACAAGGACAAGGTGGTCGACTACGGTCCTAACTTCAAGGACGCGAAAATCGGCCTGATCGTACCGGAGTACGTCAAGGCGAAGTCCATCGCCGACCTGAAAGATGACACTACCTTCAAGAGCAAGATCGTCGGGATTGATGCCGGCTCAGGCGTGATGCTCAAGACCGATCAGGCCATCAAGGATTACGGTCTCGATTACAAGCTGCAAGCCAGTTCCGGTGCGGCAATGATTGCCGAACTGACCCGTGCTGAAGAGAAGAACGAGTCCATCGCTGTCACCGGCTGGGTGCCGCACTGGATGTTCGCCAAGTGGAAACTGCGCTTCCTCGACGATCCTAAAGCCGTTTACGGCGCTGCCGAAACCGTCAACAGCATCGGTAGTAAAGATCTGGAGAAGAAGGCTCCGGAGGTCGCTGCCTTCCTGAAAAAATTCCAGTGGGGGTCCAAAGACGAGATTGGCGAAGTCATGTTGGCGATTCAGGATGGTGCCAAGCCTGAAGCTGCTGCCAAGGACTGGGTGGCCAAGCACCCGCAACGTGTTGCCGAGTGGACCGCCAAATAACCTTACCACGCGTCTGAATAGCAGGTATCAAGACCGTCTGGCGTTCGCGCCAGGCGGTTTTTTTCTGTGCGCCAGGCATGGCGCGTTGCGCGTCAGCGCAACCAGCTTGGCTGTGGTGGCCACGCCTGGGACTCAATGAGGCGCGTGCTTGTAACTCGGCATTCAATGGTCGAGGCCCTTGGCGGAACTCCGGAGCCCTCCACATGAATCAGGCGCTGGCGAAGAAACTATGGGATCGACTCGGGCTGGTCTCGATACTGGACACGATACGCCGGCTTAACCGCTTAACCTGAACCGCCGTATACGGAACCGTACGTACGGTGAGAGGACGGCGGATGTGAATCCGCCTCCTACTCGATTTAAAGCTATAACTCCACAGGGGGTATTTGTGCGATCTTCGCGCCATTCGCTTGCTGGAGTTGCTTGATGCCGATATTTATCTCCGATCACCCACTGCTCTGTGCCCTGGCCCTGGTCCTTATCGACATCTTTTTGTGGCGGTTGATTTCAGCCAGTGGCAGCAACTGGAAACTGGTGGTGCGGCTGGTGATTTTCTCGTTGTTCAGCGCGCTGCTGTTCAACGAGGGCATGAACCCGATGGAAACGCCGCCGTGGCCGGAGAATGTGCCGTTGCACCTGGCCGCGACCGGTCTGCAGATCGGTTGGTGGTTGTTCGGCGCGCGGACCCTGACGGTGCTGCTCGGTACCCTGATGATGCAGCGGGTCGGGCACACCGGGCGGTTGTTGCAGGATTTGCTCGGCGCGGTGATTTTCCTGATGGCGATCATTGCGGCGCTGGCCTACGTGCTCGATTTGCCGGTCAAGGGTGTGCTGGCGACTTCCGGGGCGGTGGCGATCATTGTCGGTCTGGCGCTGCAAAGCACCCTTAGCGATGTGTTCTCCGGCATCGTCCTGAACGCCACCAAGCCCTATCAAATCGATGACTGGATCTCGATCGATGGCACCGAAGGTCGGGTGACCGATATCGACTGGCGGGCGACGCGCTTGCAAACGACTCAAGGCAGCATGGCCGTGATCCCCAACTCCCTGGCGGCAAAAGCCAAGATCATCAATTTCAGCCGGCCCCGCGACATATTCGGTCTGTCCGTGAGCCTGCAGATCAGTCCCCATGCCCGGCCGCAAACGGTGATCGAAGCCCTGGAGCGTGCCATGCAGGGGTGTCGGCCACTGCTCGGCAGGCCAGCACCCAATGTTGCGCTGAAAAGCTCCAGCAGCGATGGGGTGGAATACGAAATCAGCGGGTTTGTATCGTCCATGGCTCAGAAGCGTGAAGTACGCAATCAGCTGTTCGATCTGGCGTATCGGCACTTGAGGGCGTCGGGTGTGAGCCTGTTGTCGACGGTGGAAAGCGCGACGCCGGCCAACTACTCACGGCCCCGGGCGCTGCTGGAAAGTTCGAATATTTTCTCGACCTTGCGTCAGGAGGAGAAAGACACCTTCAGCCAGAACATGACCCTGCAAACCTTCCACGCCGGCGAGATGATCCTGGCCACTGGCGAGGTCAGCGATCATTTGTTCATTATCGAGTCCGGTGTGGTTTCGGTAGCCCTGAGCCGTGCCGGCAGCAAGTTCGAAGCCGGGCGCATGGGGCCGGGAGAGGTGATCGGCGAGGCCGGGATCCTCTCCGATCAGGCCGTGATCGCCGATTTCTCGGCCAAGACCTTTTGCACCTTGTATCGCATCGAGAAGGAGTACTTGAAACCTTGCCTGGATGCGCGCCGCGATATCAGTGATGCAATGAAAAACCTGCTGGATTTCCGCCTGCACACCGCGCACACCCTGACTCAGGAAGTGCCAAAAGTGGTGGAGAAAAAAAAGGGCTTTTTGCAGTGGTTGCGCAGCAGGGCCTAGAGAGGTGGCTTGTTTATTGAGGGTGTCTGGTCTGACGCCTATCGCGGGCAAGGAGTAGGCGACTCGGTCTATCGGAGTCGTCGTTCCACCGATTGGTATCCTCAACTTCCAAAAAATTGGTTATTTGTGCAACTCACAGGCGGGGCTAACGTATCTACACCCCCACTTGTTATGGAGCACACCATGCAACCTCGTATCGATTTCTACACCGCTTCGCCGGATGCCTTCAAAGCCATGTTGGCGCTGGAAACTGCGGTATCGAAACTGCCACTGGAAAAAAGCCTGGTCGAGCTGGTCAAGCTGCGCGCTTCGCAGATCAATGGCTGTGCATTCTGCGTCGACATGCACACCGCTGATGCCCGTAAGGGTGGTGAAACCGAACGTCGTCTGTATGCGGTTTCGGTCTGGCGTGAAACGCCGTTTTTCACCCCGCGTGAACGTGCCGCACTGGCCTGGACCGAAGCCCTGACCCGACTCTCGGAAACCCACGCGCCGGATGAAGATTACGCGCTGCTGAGCGCTGAATTCAGTGCCAGCGAAATGGTCGACCTGACCATGGCTATTTCCACAATCAACAGCTGGAACCGTCTGGCGGTAGGTTTCCGCAAGTTCCCGCAGGAATAAACCGGATCCGCTCATTTGGCCTCAATGAGCATCGGCAGACGGCGCGGCCGGTGGTTTGACCTTGCGCATCAAGGGCACCATCGCCGTGGCGATGATGAAGCAGGCCATGATCATCAGAAACGCGTCGCCATAGGTTTGTGTCTGGGCTTCGCGCCAGGTCAATAGCCACAGTTGATGAAGGCTGGCGGTAACGCCCTGGTCGCCGGTCTGACCGAGGGCGGCGAAGTTACCGCCCACCTGCGTCAGCCACTGGTTCAAGGCTTCGTTGCTGCTATTGAGATGCTCGGCCAGCCGGGTGAAGTGCAGGTTGGTGCGGTCATTGAGGATGGTCGCGCAGGCAGCAATGCCAATCGCACCACCCAGATTACGCATCAGGTTGAACAACCCCGAGGCGTGCTTCAACCGAGACGGGGCCAGCCCACCGAGGGTCAAGGTCACGGCCGGCGGCACCGCCAATTGCTGGGCGATACCACGCAAGGCTTGCGGCAGTATCAATTCTCTGGCCCCCCAATCGTGGGTAATCGGGCTGAAATCCCACATCGACAAGGCAAACAGCCCCAGGCCGGTCATCATGATCCAGCGCAGGTCGATGCGGTTGGCCAGGAAGGCATACAGCGGAATCGCCATAATCTGGAACACCCCGGTGGAGAACACCGCAAGACCAATGTCCAGCGCGCCGTAGCCGCGTACCCGTCCGAGAAACAGCGGTGTCAGGTAAATGGTCGCGAAAAGGCCGATGCCAGTGACGAAGGAAAAGAAACAACCCAAGGCAAAATTGCGGTCTTTCAATGCCCGCAGATCAACGATCGGGTTGGCCACGTGCAAGCTGCGACCGATAAAGGCCAGTCCCGCCAACCCGGAGATCCATGCGGTCGTGAGGATGGTGCTGTCGCTGAACCAGTTCCAGCGCGGGCCTTCTTCGAGGGTGTATTCCAGGCAACCGAGAAACAGTGCCATGAAGACCATGCTCAGGTAATCGGCGCCCTTGAGCAGCGACAGTTCCGGCTCGTCGATTTTCACCAGCATTGGCACCGCCACCGCGACGAAAATCCCCGGTACCAGGTTGATGTAGAACAGCCAGTGCCAGGATGAGATATCGGTGATCCAGCCACCGATCACCGGGCCCAGGGTCGGAGCCAACGAAGCCACGGCGCCGATGGTCGCTGCGGCGATTACCCGTTGTTTGCCGGTGAAGAAAAAGAACGCGGTGGTGAACACCAGCGGGATCATCGAACCGCCGAGAAACCCTTGCAACGCGCGGAAGGCGATCATGCTCTGGATGTTCCAGGCCGCGCCGCAGAGCAAGCTGGCCAGGGTGAAACCGACCGCCGAGACGCAAAACAGCCAGCGTGTGGAAAACACCCGAGAAAGCCAGCCCGAGAGCGGGATGACAATGATTTCGGCGATCAGGTAACTGGTCTGCACCCAGGCGGTTTCGTCGGTGCCGGCCGAGAGCCCGCCACCGATGTCGCGCAACGACGCCGAGACAATCTGGATATCCAGCAGCGCAATGAACATACCGATGCACATAGTGGCGAAGGCGAACACCTTGGTCGCGGTCGCCATGGTACTGGCATCGAAGGGCTGAGCCCGTGCAGCGAGGGCGCGACTCATGGTGCGCTGGCCTGGGCGACGGCCGCCGAAGGTTCTTTATGTTCGGCTTTCGTATCGACTGACGCGGTAACCGAAAGGCCCGGACGCAGTTGGCCCAGCACCGCGTCAGCCGGATCGAGGATGATTCGCACCGGCACGCGCTGGACGATTTTAGTGAAGTTGCCCGTAGCGTTTTCCGGCGGCAACACGCTGAACTGCGCGCCAGTCGCCGGGGCCAGGCTGTCCAGGTGGCCGTGGAACTCCCGACCGGGCATCACATCAGCGTGGATACTGACCCGCTGGCCGGGAACCATGAGTCTGAGCTGATCTTCCTTGAAATTGGCATCGACCCACAGGCCACTGGCCGGTACCACCGAGAGCAGTTGCGATCCGGCCTGGGCATAGGCGCCCACCCGCGCCCGACGGTTGCCGATCACGCCATCTGCAGGCGCGCGCAACTCGGTGTAACCGAGGTTCAATCGAGCGATATCCCGCTCGGCCTGGGCTTGCATCAACGCCGCTCTGGCCTGCTGTTTCTGAGTGGCGATCACGTTCAACTGGCGCTGGGTGGCGAGCAGTTCAGCCTGCGCCCGGGCGCTGAGGGCTTGCGCGGTTTTGAAGGCGGCGTCTGCCCGTTGCGCACTCTCCACAGACACTGCGGAACTGCCGACCAGGCGTTTGTAGCGCGCATTGTCGTCGCGTGAGCGCGACATCTCCGCGCCCGTGGCATCGATCCCCGCCCGGGCCTGATCAATCACCGCGTGTTGCAGTTGTTCGGTGGCGTCGAGGTTGGCCAGCAAGGCTTCTTCGGCAGCTACCGCACCCTCGGCCTTGGCCAGGCTGGCGCGGTAATCCCGTGAGTCGAGCCGGATCAGTAAGTCACCGGCATGCACCTGTTGGTTGTCGGTCACCAGCACTTCTTCGATGTAGCCGGCCACTTTCGGCCCGATCACCGTGACATCACCGCCGATGTAGGCATCGTCGGTATCTTCGATAAAGCGCCCGCTGGTCCACCAGTGCAGGCCATAGAGTCCGATCAACACCAGCGCAGCGGCGGCCAGAATTATCAGCATCAGGCGCTTGAGCAGTGCAGGCCTGGATGGGTTCAGTGCGGTAGCGATTCCGGGCTCTTCAACTGCAGTCATGCTGGTCATGGCAGGGTACCTGTCGGATCAGATAAATATTACGCGTGTAATATGATGCATGTAATATTGGCTCGCAAGTGAATTTTCCTGCCAGTCGTCAGGTGCGTTTAATACAACGGTTGTTTGAAGCGCGTCAGGAGCGCAGCGCCTGGTTGAACAAGCGCTTGCTCAGACGAAAGTTGAACGGGGACTGGATGCCGACTTTCAGGTACTACGCTAACCGGGAAAGAAAAATGCGCGGGATCTGCATGATTCAATACTCGGGTTGTTCAGCACCGACCACCAACACACTGCAAGGCATCTTGTAGAGCAGGTGCTCTGCCGTACTGCCGATAAGTTTGTCCAGGCCATGCGGGCTCACTTTGCCCATGACGATGACATCGATGTCATGGGTGTCGGCATAACTGGCCAGGACCTTGGCCGGATTGCCCATGATCAGGTGGCGCTGCCCGGTCGGTATGCCGTTGCGTTCGGCCAACGCGTTGAAGGCCTCATCCTGAATGTCATACATGGTCTTGGCCATGCTTGAGGAGAAGAAGGATGAGCCGCTGGCAAAGCCGAACTCTGACGAGGTGATCGATGACAGGTCATAGGCGTACAGCACATCGATTTCGGCGTTGCATCGCATCGCCAGTTTCACCGCTTCGCGGATGATCCGGTCATTGAAGCCCGGGTTCTGGTCACTGTGATGGAGGGGGTCCACCGCTGCGACGATCTTGCGCGGCAAGGCATGACGGGTATTGCTCACAAAATGCAACGGTACTGGACACTGGCGCATCAGGTGCACATCGAGAGGCGTGAACATGATCCGCGTCAACAGCGACTCGTGCTCCAGGGCCTTGATCAGCATGTCCATGGGTTGTTCGTTGAGGTGGACAAGGATTTCTTCCAGTGGACGTTCGACCCATGTCACTTCGGTGGTCACATCAACACCGATTTTGCGCAGGGGCCGGGCCTGTTCCTCAAGCCACTGGCGGTGCCGCCCGACGTAGCCCAAACGCATTTGCTCCAGCGCTTGCTCATTGACCAGGCCCGCTGTCGCCAGGCCCTCGAGATAATCAAAAGCCACGATGTGCAGCGCTGCACCTTCGGCCCTGGCCAGGGCGGCTGCCCTGTCGAAGGCTGCGCTGTGCTGCATCAATGGCGAAGTCACCAGCATGAAGCGTTTTTGTCTGGACATGACAAACCTCCCAAACAGTAAAGACAGTGGTCCCTCAGGGCCTTGACTGGACATCAAGTGGCAAGACGATTATCTGATCATGCCGCCAGTACGAGCAAACGGGTTGATTGGCATCAACGGCAGCCGGGGTGTCCGACGTGTGGTCGGGGATGAAGCGCCAGGTAACTGACTGGCGTTCAGGGCGTCAGTACGAGCGCCCCTTTGATCTGTCCTTGTCGCAGGCAGGCGAGGGCGGTATTGGCATCTTTCAGAGCAAAACAGGTGACATGGGAGCGAATCGGGGTATGACGAAATTCGGCGAAGAACGCCTTGCCGTCCTCGCGGGTCAGATTGGCCACCGAACGCAGTACTCGTTCACCCCACAGCAGTTGATAGGGAAAAGCCGGAATATCGCTCATATGAATGCCGGCGCAGATCACACAGCCGCCCTTGATCGTCGCGGCAAGGGCCAGAGGTATCAAGGCCCCGACGGGGGCGAATATCAGCGCGGCGTCCAGCGGTTGCGGTGGCGGTTGTTCTGAAGACCCGGCCCAGACAGCGCCCAGTTTTCTGGCGTAATCCTGGCCTTGTGTGTCGCCAGGGCGGGTGAAGGCATACACCTGCTGGCCACGTGTTAGCGCGATTTGTATGACCAGATGGGCGGCGGCGCCAAAACCATAGAGACCCAGTCGCCGCGCTGTCCCCGCCAGCCGCAAGGCGCGATAACCAATCAGCCCGGCACACAGCAACGGAGCAGCCTCGACAGGCGGCAGCGCGGCTGGAATGGTGAGGCAAAAGCGCGCATCGGCGAGGACGTAGTCGGCATAACCTCCATCGAGCTGACATCCCGTGAAAAGTGCCCGATTACACAGGTTCTCCCGTCCTGCGAGGCAAAAAGCGCAGTGTCCGCAGGCCCAGCCCAACCAGGGAACGCCGACCCGTCTGCCGATCCAGTAAGGTGCCACTTGCGAGCCGACCGCCACGACCTGACCAACAATTTCATGCCCCGGAACCCGTGGCAGCACCGCTTGAGGGAGCTCGCCGTCGAACAGGTGCAGATCAGTACGGCAGACACCGCAGGCCAGCACCTTGATCAGCAATTGATGGGGGGCAGGTGTCGGGACTGGACGCTCTTCCAATTGCAACGGCTGACCAGGGGAATGTAAAACCATGGCGCGCATGACCATTCTCCAGAGTAAGTGATACTAATCACTGTAGTTCGCAGGAGCAGACCGGACGAGAACCCTGGCGCCCGGAGGCTACGGCGATAATCGCCGCACATCGCTGCGGCCGTCGTCATTGCACGAATGCTCGCGTAACCGGGGAACATAGGCTTCGACGCATCAGTCAAACACTATGTGGGTATGTTATGAAGCCGGTATCGGGGGCATACCACCTGGAGGAGGTTATTAAATGATTCATTATTCCTCTCGGCAAACGACCTTGCATGACCGGGCTGCTGCCGGTCGAAGCCTGGTGGAGCCGCTGCTTAAATACAGCGCAAAACCCGATGTCATTGTCCTCGCCTTGCCCCGAGGGGGGGTCCCGGTGGCCTATGAAGTGGCCACAGCCCTGGAGGTTCGCCTGGACCTGATGCTGGTCCGCAAGCTCGGCGTTCCTTCTCACCAGGAGTTCGCCATGGGTGCCATTGCCAGCGGTGGCATACAAATAGTGAATGAGGATGCGCTACGGGCTAACCACATTGATCAACGCACACTCGAGGCCGTGGCCGCACGGGAAACGCAGGAGCTGCTGCGCCGCGAGCACGTCTACCGGGCAACGCGTCCGCCCGTGGCGTTGCAAGACCAGGTGGTGATTCTGATCGATGACGGGCTGGCCACAGGGGCTTCAATGATGGCCGCAGTACACGCCGTGCGCCTGCAAAAACCGGCACGCATCGTCGTCGCCGTACCGGTGGCGCCACTGGAGACCGCGGAGGCGCTGCGCAGCGAAGTGGATGAGCTGGTTTGCCCGCTCACCCCCGAATGGCTGATGTCGATCGGCAGTTGGTACGCGGATTTTTCCCAGACCCCGGACGAAGAGGTTATTGATTTGTTGCAACGCGCCTGGCAACGCGAATCGAATTCGGGGCAGGGAGTGCCTTAAGGCAGTCCAATGCTAAAGCCACAGCATCGCAAGCTGGAACTGGCGGACGTCGAGTTAGCCGCTGATTTGCGTTTGCCTGCAGCCGCAGGCGGATTGGTGGTGTTCGTCCATGGCAGTGGCAGCAGTCGCTCGAGCCCACGTAACCAGCAGGTTGCACAATCTCTGGCCCAGCGCGGTCTGGGCACGCTGCTGTTCGATCTACTCACCGAGCAGGAACAACACGTGGACTACCTGACCGGAGAGTTGCGCTTTGATATCGCGCTGCTCTCCAGACGACTGGTGGGTGTGATCGACTGGATAGGGCACAGCGCTGAGTTGAAATCGTTGCGCATCGGGCTGTTCGGCGCAAGCACCGGGGCCGCAGCGGCGTTGTTGGCAGCGGCGCTGCGCCCGGACGTGGTGCATGCCGTGGTCAGCCGGGGAGGGCGGACCGACCTGGCCGGGGCAGCGCTGGCCCTGGTGAAGGCACCCACCTTACAAATCGTCGGAGATCAGGACCCGACGGTGCTTGGCCTTAACCGCCAAAGCGCCCTGGCCCTGCAGTGTGAGCACCGGCTGGACGTCATCGCCGGAGCCACCCACCTTTTTGAAGAACCAGGAGCCCTGGAGAAAGTCGCCAGCCTGGCTGGCGACTGGTTTGAGGTGTATCTGCACACGCCGGCAAAAAAAACGCCCGAATGAGCCAAACCTTGTAGGAGCCGAGCTTGGTCCGGGCGGCGTTCCGACGATGGCGATCTCAAGGACGCCATCGCCGGCAAGCCGTGCTCCTACAGGTGTGCGGATATCACACACCAAACGGAAAGGTTTCGTCCTCCGGTTCCAGTTCCTGGCTTTTCGGCAGATGCAGTGCGGTCACCGGTTGCGTCTGTTCAATCCAGACCATGGCGTCGAATTGCTCGGCCAGCACCGCCTGGAAGTAGTGGCTGGAGAGCTCGCTTTCAGGTCGGTAAATCACCCCAATGGCCCGCTCCAGCAGTGGCTCGCTGAGGGCCTGGCGCAACGCTTCTCGCTGAGGATCGCGCCAGTCGGTCAATGACGCAGCGATGCCCGCCTCAAGGAACTGATACTCCCAACTGTCCGTTCGAGATGGCCGGATGTCCTTGATGTGCATGTCGCCATCCCAGTCATCGGCCGCCGCCACCTGGCCACGGTCGGTGCTCATGCCGATCAGCACGACGTCGCGCCCATAGGCGCTGCGGCACAGCTGACCGATGTTGAACTGGCCCTTCCAGCCCATCTGCGTGGCGGCGGCATTGCCGATATGGGAGTTGTGCGCCCACACCACCGCCCTGGCTTGAGGGCCACGATGCTCGAGCAGCGCACACAAGGTGTCGAACATGTGCCTGTCACGCAGGTTCCAGGAGGTGGTCGAGCCTCGATAAATCGCTCGGTAGTATTGTTCCGCCGCCCGGACGACCTGGGCGTTTTGCGTGGCATTGAAGAAAGCTTCGTCGTCCTGGATAAGCCCGGCCATTTGTTCGGCCAATATGGCATTGAGCTGCTCGATCACCGCTTGCTCACAAGGCATGACACCGCCGCGCTCGACAAAATGGCCGTATAGCGCAGGATCATCCTGCCAGGGTGTCAGACAGCCATAACGCTGTCGTGCTTCATGCGCAAGCTGAGGGTCACCCAGGTCCAGGTAGTTCAATACCTCGCGAATGGAGTTGCGCAAACTGTAAACGTCCAACCCGCGAAACTCGATACGCAGCTCGGGCGCTTTCTGGCTGTTGTGCTGATGAAGCCAGTGGGCGAAAGCCCTCACATCGGTATTGCGCCACATCCAGGTCGGGAATCGGCTGAAGATATGACGTTTCCAGGCCGAAGGCGCCAGCCCGCGGACATAACGGTCAACGTGGCCCGCATCCGGCCAGTCCGCTTCGACGGCAACAATATTGAACCCATGCTGCTCAATCAACTGTTGGGTGATGGCCGCCCGGGTTCGGTAGAAGTCGCTGGTGCCATGGCTGGCCTCACCGATCATCACCACACGAGCATCGGCGTAACGGTCGAACATCTCGCCGAAGGCTTCGCAATTCAACGCCGGCAGCGCCTCAGCATACTGGCGTAACAAGGGGACAATGGAGGCCTGCGCACCCTTGGTATGAGAGCCGGAAAGTTTCTTCAAGAAGTTCATACGCGTCACTCCGATGAGAGTGGGTTGCCCGATGTGGAGCTCGCAGGCTTGAGGGGCATTAACGCGGGGAACTCTTCAGGCGTCAGGGTTTCCTTTTCCAGCAGCAGTTTGGCGCCGGCATCCAGATCGGCCCGGCGACTCGCAAGCAATGCCTTGGCGCGACTGTAGGCTTCATCAAGCAGGGCTCTGATGCCGAGGTCGATTTCCCGCGCGGTTTGTTCCGAGTAGTCCTTATCCCCCCGATTCAACATGTGATCGCCCAGGTAAGTGGGGGTCTGTCGCTCCAGCACCGACTGCCCGAGCTCCGTGCTCATGCCGAAACGGGTAATCAGTTGCCGGGCGATATCGGTGGCCCGGGTCAAGTCGTCCGCCGCTCCCGTGGAAATCTGCCCATAGACGATGTACTCGGCGGCCCGACCGGCCATCAACACTACGATGCGATCCTTGAGCGTCTGGTAACTGATCAGAAAGTGATCTTCGGTCGGGCGTTGCAGGGTATAGCCCAATGACCCGATAGAGCGGGGAATGATCGAAACCTTGTGCACCGGGTCCATTCCCGGCAAGGTGCCGGCCGCCAGGGCATGGCCCATTTCGTGATAGGCGACCACCAGGCGCTCCTCGGGCTGTAGCAGACTGCTTTTGCGTTCAACGCCGGCGATGATGCGCTCTACCGCAGCCGTGAAGTCATCGAGGCTGACCGTCGGGGCACCGCGACGGGTCGCAACGATCGCGGCTTCGTTGACCAGATTCGCCAGGTCTGCGCCAGTGAAACCGGTGGTGATCTGGGCAATACGCTCGCAGTCGGCGCTGAGGTCAGCGGTGATGTGCTTGATATGCACCTTGAGAATCTCGCACCGACCCTTGCGGTCCGGGCGATCAATGACGATCTGACGATCGAAGCGGCCGGCCCGCAGCAGCGCCGGGTCGAGGACTTCCGGGCGATTGGTGGAGGCCAGCAGCACCACGCCTTCGCGAGGATCGAAGCCGTCCAGCTCCGACAACAGTTGGTTGAGTGTCTGCTCTTTTTCGTCGTTGCCGCCGAGCGCGCCGATACCGCGCATCTTTCCCAGAGCATCCAGTTCGTCAATGAAAATGATGCAGGGGGCCGCCTGGCGAGCCTGCTCGAACAGGTCGCGAACCCTGGCAGCGCCGACGCCGACGAACATCTCGACGAACTCGGATCCGGAAATGGAGAAAAACGGAACCCCGGCTTCACCGGCGATGGCCTTGGCGACCAGGGTTTTACCGGTTCCCGGAGGGCCAACCAGCAAAGTCCCCTTGGGAATATGGGCACCCAAGCGGGTGTACCTGGCCTTGTCTTTCAAAAACGAAACGATTTCCACTAGCTCGGCCTTGGCTTCGTCAATGCCGGCCACATCGGCGAAGGTTACCCCCGTTTCGCTTTCGACGAATACTTTTGCCCGTGACTTGCCGACGTTCATCAGGCCGCCAATGCCCTGTTTCCCGGCAAGGCCGCGGAACACAATACTCCAGACCACCATGATTATCAGAAAGGGCAGGAACCAACCGAGCAGATTACCCAGCAAGGTGTTTTCGTTGACACCGGAAAAACTGACGTCTGATTGAGCGAGTTCTGTCGCCAGGGTTGGGTCGACCCGCACTGTGCTGAACAGGTTATGACCGTTGATAGGCTCTTGCAGCTTGCCGTTGATTTGGTCCTTGGTGATGCTCAACTCGCTGACCTTATGCTCGTTCAGCAACTGCAGGAACTGACTGTAAGGGATCGACTCGACGGCAGCGCGCCCGACAAACAGGAACTGCGCCAGTGTCAGCGCGACGAAGGTGATGAGGAAGTATGAAAAATTCCACTGATCGGTCTTCTTCATGGTCTCGGCTCGGGAGTGAACGATGCATGTGAGCAACGACCCTTTGCAGTGTTATGCAGAGTCGTTCTGCGCCCTACACTTGAGTATTGGTTAAAATTTTAGACCTGCTGTCAGTCGATCAGTTTTATGTATATCGAGCGGACCTCTTGTGGTTTGCCCGCAGGAGCTGCCGAAGGTTCGCGCCGTGTACGGACGATCTTTTGATCCTCGGTCAGAACGCGATCCTGGGTGAGTGCTGAAAAGATCGCAGGCTGCGCCAGCGCCTGCAAAGGGGAAACCCACAAAAAGCCCCTTGCCAGGTTTTCCTGGCAAGGGGCCAATGGGCACGCGGTTTTAGTCGGCTTTAATTCGCACAATTTTTTCCGGTTTTATGGCCTCGGCTTTTTTCGGCAGAGCCACCGTCAGCAAGCCTTTGCTGAAATGCGCGTCGATCTTGTCGACATCCACCCCTTTGGGCAGGTTGAAGACCCGCTCGAATGAGCCGTAGCTGCGTTCAGTGAGGTGATAGCCCTTCCTCTGTTCTTCCCTGTCTGCTTTCTTTTCGCCTCTGATGATCAGGCTGCCATTGGACAGTTTGATCTCAATGTCCTTCTCATCCATACCGGGAAGTTCGGCGGTGATTTCGTAGCTTTTATCCTGCTCGGCAATGTCCACGGCGGGCATGCCACGACCGCTCATCTCCCGATTCCAGAATGGCTCGACATCAAAGAGGCCGCGGCTGAACGGCTCGACATCGAAGAGGCTACGGCCGAGCGGCGAAAGCGCCGAGCCTCGACCGAAGTCTTCGAACAAATTGTCGACCTGTTGGCGCAGCGCGTCGAAGGGACGCCAGAGATCCTTGCTCACTGATGGCTGGCTGGTCTTCTGTTCGGTGCTGATCGGCATTTTTTTAACGGTAGACATATCATTTCTCCTCTTGGATGACTCGAGCTGGACTGCGAATGTCCGGGTCGCATGTCCACGTCGAGAGAGGCAATCAGGGGATATCAACGCCCTGTGGCGTCAGATTCCCCGCCACCGTATCCAGGCAGCGAATGCTGCTTGTGGTACGGGTATATAAACTCCTTTTGCACTTATAAGCATAGGCGCGCCAGAGGTCTGGATCATTCCAACGGGGAGGCAGGCGAGAAAAACGCGACGAGCGGATAGCGGGTTTCAAAAAATCAGATCGTTTTGTTGATTCGCCAGGGGCTTCGCAGAAGCGTTGCAGTCGAGTGGAGCGCTCTCAAAGAGTGCAACGCTGGAGCGCGCATGCTGGTGAAGCCTGTTGGTGAGTGCCGGTGTCGGGGTGAACTGTAGGTGGAGGCGTTAAACAGGGCTGTAAATCCGTGGCGCGCTTCGGTGGGGGACGTGGATCAAGTTGAGGCGGTGCTTGATTGCCCACTGCACGGTCAATGCGGTGGGTGCCGACAAGCTGACCAGCGTGCCAAACTTCGCCCTTACCGCTTTGTGAATAAGCTCCAGGCTGCAGCGGCTAGTCACTACCGTGAAGCCACAACGTGCATCGATCTGTGCATGCTGCATAGCGCCTATCAATTTATCCAGCGCGTTGTGTCGGCCGATATCTTCGCGGCACAAGAGCGCCGAGCCGTGAGTGTCGAAGTACAGCGCCGCATGCAGCGCGCCACTGCTGCGTGCCATTATTTGAGCCTGTTCGATGCGCTCACGCAGTCCGCTGAAGTGTTCCGCGAGAGGGAGGGGAACAGGCTCCAGAATGTCCAGTTGCGGAAGTGCCTGCTCCAGCGCTTCCACACCACACAACCCGCAACCACTGGTACCCGCCATTTGCCGGCGATGATTCTTCAGTGCCCAGAAGGCGCGACTGGAGATCTGTACATCCGCCTGACAGGCCTGGTCGAAGTGCGAGAGACGGATGTCGTGGATTTCGTTCAGATTTTCAACAATATCGTTACTCACGCTGAAACCCCGGATGAAATCCTCGATATTGCCGGGTGAAACCATCATCACGGCCTGGCTCAGTCCGTTGTACGTAATGGCCAGGGCGATCTCGGACGCTAGCGCAGCCTGGGAGACGGGTGCGCGCGTATCGTATTCTCGATAGGTGACATTCAGAGGCTTTGGCGCAGGTGCATTCGCATCGCTTTGCTCAGATGATTGTTCGACTCGGCAAGACATGACAAAACCCTCGAATCAGCTCTTTGCGGCAAATAGTTTTCTGGCTTCAGCAAAACACTTCTCGGCGATTGCCGAGCGAGGTTCGGTTTTGCGCATCACGAGACCCAGTGGCGCGAGAACACTTGCATCTGGAAGGTTGATAAAGGCCAGATTCTCAATCGGGTTTTCCAGACCATTGTTCAGCGGCATGATCGAGCAGCAAAAACCTTCGTGAATCGCCTGGAACAACTGATAAGTCGAGTCGGTTTCGAGTATTGGCTGTGGGTCTAGCCCGCGGCTGCGGAAACTCAGATCAACGGATTTTCGATAGTGCATGCCATTGCTGATCGTCCCCAATGGCAGCTCGGCGGCATCTTCCCAGCTCATTTCGGTTCCTTCGAAATGGAAGTGGCGAGTGTCGTACAGCAAGCCGACGCGGGTCTCTCCTATTTCGAAAAAATCCAGATAGTCCGGACTCACATGATCGAGATAACAGATGCCCAGATCCAGTTGGTTGTTACCTATGCCTTCGATGATTCGGTCTGAGCTCATGGATGACAGGCTGAATTTGAGCTCTGGGAACGTATGGGAAAGCCCCTGAACGTAGCTGATGGGATTAAAGCCGCTGAGAGGCACCAGACCCAGACGCAAATTGCCGACTAACTGACCGCGACACGCGGCGGCTTCGGCGAACAGCCCGTCATGTGCGGCGAGCAATGTTCTCGCCCATGCCAGCACGCGTTCACCCGCCTGGGTGAAACCTTCAAAGCGCTGGCCTCGGGTGACCAGCTCCAGACCCAGTTCATCCTCAAGATTGCGCAAGCGCATGGACAGCGTCGGCTGAGTAATGTGGCAACGAGCAGCGGCCTGCCCGAAGTGTCGAGTCTGTTCCAGCGCAATCAGGAACTTGAGTTGTTTGATGTCCACGATGGCACCTGCTGAGGGAAGTATGTGAAGTAAGTATTAACACAGGAGTCCAGGACGCATGGATTGTTTGAAAAGTCCCGAACCGACCCTTTGGAGGAAACAGTGTGAACTTATTCAAATGACGCAGATAGCGTTTCGCAAAGCAGTTCCGGGGTGTTGAAATTACATAGGCGCGAGTCGTCCGAGGCGCACGACAACGCCCTCGGGTCACGTTTCAACAGCGCGCGTAACAGGCTTCGCTCTCCCTCATCCCAGTCTTGCTGCAGGCCCTGTAGCAGCGCCTTGGGAATCAAACTGAACATGGGTTGCCATTGCCCGGCCTGCTGCACCATCAACGCTGAACCCGTCGCAGGGCGCGCCTCTAACAGAGCCCTGATCAGCGGCGCGTCAATGTTCGGTGCGTCGCAGGCGAGAATCAGTAGCCACGGATGGTGCGCAACAGCCAGTCCGGCCAGGACTCCCGCCAGAGGTCCCGGGAAATCCCTTTGTGAGTCCTCGACCAATTGATCGGCATAGGCTCGATAACTTATTTCATTACGGTTGCAGGAGATGATCAAGTCGTCGGTGAAGGGTCGTACCACAGCGTGTACATGTGCGATGAGCGGCTTCCCTTTCCAGGGCAGCAGCCCTTTATCCCGTCCCCCCATACGCGCCCCGCGCCCGCCAGCAAGTAGTAGCACTGAGCAGGGTACAGATGAAACTGCAGTAGAGCAGGTAAGTGTCATGATTAAAAACACGGATAGTTGGGTGAGCAGACGATCTCACTGTTTATCTTGTCAGTCCAATCAGAAGTATTTAATGATCGATCGATTGACTCTATCAAAACCGAGTTTAATTAGAATAAGGAATCACTGTGGATGAAAAAACCTTCGATAGACGCGCTCGATAATCTGGTCGGCCAGAGTGATTAGACAGTGACCGTTTCAGCGCTTTAGCCTCTAACAATTGTTTTCATTATTGCCTGCCGGAGAATGACATGAGCGTTAAGTCGGATGCGTTATTTGTACCGTTGAATATTGCCGTGCTGACCGTCAGTGATACCCGTGAATATGCCAATGATACCTCTGGGCAATTGCTCGTCAGTCGATTACTGGAAGCGGGCCACACCCTGAGTGAGCGCAACTTGCTCAAGGATGACCTGTACAAAATCCGGGCACAGGTCGCAAGCTGGATTGCCGACGAGGGGATTCAGGTCGTGCTGATTACCGGGGGCACCGGATTCACTGGCCGCGACAGTACACCTGAGGCGGTGACCTGTTTGTTGGATAAACAAATTGACGGCTTTGGTGAGTTGTTTCGGGCGATTTCTATCCTCGATATTGGCACGTCCACTGTACAGAGCCGGGCCTTGGCCGGACTGGCCAACGGCACACTGGTGTGCTGCCTGCCAGGTTCTACTGGCGCCTGTCGAACCGCGTGGGAAGGCATTCTTGCCGAGCAGTTGGATGCACGCCACAGGCCGTGCAATTTCGTGCCGCACCTCAAGCCTGTGCAAGTCTGCGGGTCACGGGGATGAGTCAGTCACCGCTGATGCCTGTGGAGGAGGCCATCGCCAGGCTACTGGCCATGGCTGAGGCCCAACGTCTCGATGATAGCGAGTCAGTACAGCTGAGTGATGCACGGCAACGGGTGCTGGCCAGTGACCTGGTGGCGACCCTGGATCTTCCGCCTTGGCCGAATAGTGCCATGGACGGTTATGCCTTGAATGTGGACGACTGGAGCGGACAGCCACTAGCCGTATCCCAACGAATTTTTGCCGGTCAGGCCCCCGAAGCGTTGCTACCGGGGACCTGTGTACGAATCTTTACCGGAGCGCCTGTCCCCGAGGGTGCCAACAGCGTAGAGATGCAGGAGAACGTCGAGCTCTTGGATGATGGCCGCGTCAGCTTCAACCAGTCACTGACAGTTGGCCAGAATATTCGACCGCAAGGCCAGGAGAACCGTGTCGGGCAGGTTTTGCTCCCTGCCGGCAAACGACTGGGACCTTTCGAGTTGGCCATCGCAGCGGCGCAGGGATGTACGCATGTGCATGTCGTACGGCGCCCACGGGTCGCGCTGCTCTCCACAGGCGATGAACTGGCCGAACCGGGTATGCCCTTGAAGCCCGGCTGTATCTACAACAGCAATCGCACCTTACTGAGCCACTGGTTAAGTGCATTGGGTTGCGAGGTAATCGATGCAGGTATTCTCCCCGACCGGCCGCAGCAGACGCGCCTCAAACTCGAACAGTTGCAACACAATGCGGACTTGATTCTCACCACCGGTGGCGTGTCCGCAGGTGACGCCGATTGTCTCGGGCAGGTGCTGCGTGAATGCGGTAAACCGTTGTTCTGGAAGCTGTCCATAAAGCCGGGTAAGCCACTGACGGTGGGACACTTTGGCACAGTGCCGGTCATCGGTCTGCCAGGAAACCCGACGTCGGCTCTGGTGACTTTTGGGCTATTGGCCCGGGCTTACGTGTTGCGCATCCAGGGTGTCGAAGACGTCACACCATTGAGCTTCCCGATTAACGTCGGTTTTGACTGGCCTAAAGCAGGAGGCCGCAGGGAGTACCTGAGAGCCAAATTGGAGGAGGGGCGAGCCGTACTCTATCCAAACCAGAGTTCAGGCGTATTGCTGGGCGCATCCTGGGCTGATGGCTTGGTCGAGATTCTGGAGGGCTGTGCGCTGCAGGCAGGTGACACGGCACGGTTTATTCCGTTCTGCGAGTTGTTTTAGAGCGCCCCATCCACCCCTCAGCCATTTGGACGGGGTGGATTCCTTTTGCTCACTCATCACTGCCTTCCCAGCGACTTGCTGCCAGCCGATCACTCTCTCTACTGCACACCCAACGGTCACCGGATCGGGTTTCTTCACGTTTCCAGAAGGGTGCTCGTGTTTTCAGAGAGTCCATTAAAAAGGCGCAGGCATCAAAGGCAGCCTGTCGATGTTCGCTGGCAACTCCGACAAACACGATGGGATCGCCGACGTTCAAAAGACCCACGCGGTGAGCTATTTTCACTTGTTGAAGAGGCCACCGTTCATTGGCCTGGTCGACGATGAGTTGCAATGATCGCTCGGTCATTCCTGGATAGTGCTCGAGAAACAGGCTGCTGACCTTTTCCCCCTGATTGATATCCCGGACATATCCGACGAAGGTGGCCACTGCCCCAACGCTATGGTCTTCGGCATGCAAACCGCTGTTCAGTTCATTCAGGTTGAACGCCTCGGTCTGGATCTGAATAGTCATCACTCAACCACCCGTCACTTGGGGGAAGAAGGCGATCTCATCGAACTCTTCAATGGAGGCACCGAGTGTACATAACTCCTGGTTCAGCGCGCACATGAGGCTGGTTTCACCGAGGACTTGCTCCCAAACCTCTCCTCGGGTGATCAGGAATTTTCTGACATCGTCAATGCTTCGCAATGACGCATTCAGAGCAATTTTTTCTCCGCCAATACCGAGTTGCTCTCGATAACGCGCAAAGTAGTTGATGAGAATCATTGAGCGGCACCTGCTTCAAAGTTTCCTGATCTTCCGCCGTGTTTTTTGAGCAGCTGAATTCTATCAATGATCATCCCTCGGTCGACGGCTTTGCACATATCGTAGATAGTCAGTGCCGCAACACTTGCAGCAGTGAGGGCTTCCAGCTCAACGCCTGTTCTGCCGTTAAGTCGGCAGGTGCTCACAATTCTTACGCTATCGGGCTCGACAGTCTTCAGCTCGATGTGAATTGAGCTGAGCATCAATGGGTGGCATAAAGGGATGAGTTCATGGGTTTTTTTCGCCGCCATGATCCCTGCGATTCGAGCGACCGCAAACACATCACCCTTGGGATGCCCATTGTGTTGGATAAGTTTCAACGTAGAAGGTCGCATACGTATCCAGGCCTGTGCTTGAGCTTCACGGTTGGTCGGCTCTTTTTCGCTGACATCGACCATATTGGCTCTGCCCTCGGCATCTAAATGAGTCAGCGTCCCGGAATCGGGTTGTTTGAATTCATTCATGTTTATCCTCCACCCCTGCGGGTGCTTAATGAGTAGGTTGTGCTAATCAGTTCAGCACGAAGTCCACGGGCTGAAGTATGGGAGGGAGTTCTGTCGCACCCAGGGCGTCAAGCACCTCACGTTCGATGTTGCGCACGATGGCATTCGTTGGAAGGTCGTTTTCATCTTGACCAAAGGGGTCTTCCAATTCGTCGCCAATAGCATCCAGCCCAAAAAACGTATAACTCACAATGGCGGTGAAGACTGGCGTTAGCCAGCCCAGTGGCTCGGCCATCGCAAAGGGCAACAAAATGCAAAATATGTAAATTGTCCTGTGTAGCAAGAGTGTGTAAGGGAAGGGGAGTGGAGTACTTTTGATACGCTCGCAGGTCGTTTGCGTAGTGGTCAGATTGGTCAAATGATTGGCCATCAGCGTGTAACGCCATTCGCTGATGTGGCCTGATTCGGCGAGTGTTGAGCACTGTTGGCCGACTTGACGCAGAATCCTTTCAGGGATGTTAGGTGTGTTTGAAGAGGGTAACTGGCTAAGCCACGTACCCGCCGCACTGAGCTCGTCTTCTTTGCGAAGTCTGGCGTTCAGCGCATGGGCAAACCCGCAGAGATTTCGCAACATCATGCTGCGTTGCTGTTTGTCTTTAATGACCTGAGTTTCCCGGATCATCGAACGCAGGTCCATCACCATCGCACCCAGCGCTTTGCGCGCTTCATACCAACGGTCGTAGCAGGCGTTGTTACGGAAATTCATGAAGATTGAAAGTGATAGCCCCAACAGCGTGAAGGGGGTGGCATTAACCTTTGAGAAGTACGCAGGATGGAGTGTTTCGACCAGGACAATAGCGGAGGCCAGGAGTGTCACCAGAAGGCTTCGCAGCGCGATACGCTTGGCAATCGAGCCTTTGAGTGAAATCAGAACATTGATCAGATTAGGTTTGGCTCTAACGATCATGGGAAGCAGCCTTCTAGAGAATAATGATGTGAAAACCGGGCAGGCTATCCGCCCGTCATGTTCATAAAACGGACAACTTGCACGTCATCATTGAGTTCAAAGTGGTGTCGGTACGGCTTGATTTTCATCGCCTCGATGATTGCCTTCTCCAGGCGCTCCGGCTCTCCTGGGTGGCGGCGAAGCACTTCCTTCAGGTCGACGGAATGTTCATTGCCCAGGCACAGCAGGAGTCGGCCTTCGACGGTCAGCCGAACACGATTGCATGTAGCGCAAAAATTGTGGCTGTGGGGCGAGATAAATCCCAGGCGAATATGCGGCGCCTCAGCCAGGCGCCAATAGCGCGAAGGGCCTTGGGTCGATTCCGCGGAGTCGATGAGCGTGTAGCGTTCGGCAATACGCTCGCGCACCTGCGCGCTTGAAAAGAATGCCCCTGCACGGCTGTGCTCGCTGATTACACCCAGTGGCATCTCCTCGATGAAGGAAATGTCCAGTCCGCGATCAATCGCAAAGCCAACGAGATCGTTTATCTCGTGATCGTTGCGCCCTTTCATGACGACGCAGTTGAGTTTGGTATGTTGAAAACCTGCTGCATTCGCCGCGTCAATGCCGGCGATGACGTTAGCCAGATCACCCGTGCGGGTCAGTTCGCGGAAGCGATGGGTATCGAGGCTGTCGAGACTGATGTTAAGGCGCTTGAGCCCCGCATCGAACAAGGGTGCCGCGAGCTTGCCCAGCTGTGAACCGTTTGTGGTCATGCACAGTTCACGCAGCCCCGGTAGCGCTGCAATGCGTTCACACAGCGCTACCACGCCGGGGCGAATCAACGGTTCGCCACCGGTCAGGCGGATTTTTCGGGTGCCCAGCGCCACAAAGCTTTCAGCTAGCTGATAGATCTCTTCCAGCGTCAATATTCGTTGTCGCGGCAAGAATTCCATGTTCTCGGCCATGCAATAAACACAGCGGAAATCGCACCGGTCGGTCACAGACATTCTGAGATAGTCGACTCGCCGAGAAAAACTATCCATCAAAATTCGATCTGACATCACAACCTCCATCAGCGATCCAGGTGTATCAGCCATGGCGCCGGTTTTGGAAGACCACTGTTATATAGGGCCTTGATGACCCAAGACTAAGGTCATTTAAAGTGGCCGTCTAATCACTATTAACAACTGATTGATCAATGGAATCTATTGAGCAGGAAGTGGCTCGGATTCTCGCTGTCTTGAATTTGTAATTTATTGATTTTTAGTGATTATTTTCTTGATAGATCATTTCGATGATCTGGTCATTATTTGCAATTAGACAGGCATGTAATGCGCGGAATAGTCTTGCTTCGTACCCCTGAATTGGGCCCGTGAAGTAATTGAATGCGAATAACCTGTCGCTAAATAAAGTCGCATTTTTATAGGCGCACAAAAACAGAAATTAACAATGACTTGACATCAGGCTACCGCCTACGTGCACGTCTTGGAGAAGTATCATGAGCGAAGTTGAACGTTATAAACCGTATAAGGGGGCGGCCGCTGGCTGGGGCGCGCTGATTGCTGTTACCAGGAACTGGTTGGGCAGCGAAAACGCGTTCAAGAATATTCGAGCCATGCTCAAGACCAACCAGAACGGCGGATTCGACTGCCCGGGCTGTGCGTGGGGCGAATCGCCGGAAAATGGCATGGTCAAGTTCTGCGAGAACGGCGCCAAAGCGGTCAACTGGGAAGCCACCGGCCGTCTGGTCAACCCGGCGTTTTTCAACAAATACACGGTGTCGTCGCTGGCGGCGCAAAGTGACTATTGGCTCGAATACCAAGGGCGCCTGACTCACCCCATGCGTTATGACGCCACTGCTGACCGCTACGTCGAAACCAGTTGGGACGATGCGTTTGCCTTGATCGCCAAACACCTGAAAGGGCTGACGTCGCCTGATCAGGCCGAGTTTTACACGTCCGGCCGGGCCAGCAACGAAGCGGCTTACCTCTATCAGCTATTCGTTCGTGCCTACGGCACCAATAACTTCCCTGACTGTTCGAACATGTGCCACGAAGCGAGCGGCCTGGGCATGGGTGACAGCGTCGGCGTGGGGAAGGGCACAGTGACGTTCGATGATCTGGAGGAAGCCGACGCCATTTTCGTCATCGGCCAGAACCCAGGCACCAACCACCCACGGATGCTTGAGCCACTGCGCGAAGCGGTAAAGCGGGGCGCGCAGGTGATCTGTTTCAACCCACTGAAAGAGCGGGGTCTTGAACGATTCCAGCACCCGCAGCATCCGCTGGAAATGCTCACCAACGGCTCCGAACCCACCTCGTCCGCGTACTTTCGTCCGGCATTGGGCGGCGACATGGCGGCGATGCGCGGCATCGCCAAGTTCCTGTTGCAGTGGGAGCGTGAAGCGCTCGCGAACAACAGCGAGGCGGTGTTCGACCGCGTGTTCATCGCCGAACACACCTCGGGAATGGATGCCTATCTCGCTGAGGTTGATGCCACGACCTGGGAGCATATCGTCGAACAGTCCGGCCTGACCCTGGCGGACATCGAACTGGCTGCCCGCATGTACCGCAAAGCGAAGCGGGTGATCATGTGTTGGGCGATGGGCGTGACTCAGCACACTCATTCGGTGCCGACCGTTCAGGAGATCATCAACGTACAGTTGTTACGTGGCAATGTCGGTCGTCCGGGCGCGGGGTTGTCGCCGGTGCGCGGGCACAGTAACGTGCAGGGCGACCGCACCATGGGCATCAACGAGCTGGCACCCCCTGAGTTTATTGACGCGCTGGAAGCGCGCTTTGCATTCAAGGTTCCGCGCAAACACGGCCACAACACGGTGATGGCGATTGCTGCAATGGAAGAGGGGCGCTCGAAAGTGTTCATCGGCTTAGGCGGTAATTTCGCCCAGGCGACTCCTGACAGCCCGCGCACTCACGACGCACTGCGCAACTGCGACCTCACGGTACATATCGCCACAAAGCTCAATCGCAGCCATCTGGTCACTGGCCGCGAGGCCTTGATTTTGCCGTGCCTGGGGCGCACCGATATCGACATGCAGGAGGAGGGGCCGCAAGGCGTGACGGTGGAAGACACCTTCAGCATGGTGCACATTTCCCACGGCCAACTGAAACCCAAGTCCGCGTTGATGCGTTCGGAACCGGCGATCATTGCCGGGATTGCCAACGCAACATTGGGTAAACATCCCATTGACTGGCTCTGGGCGATCGCAGATTACGGTCGCATCCGTGACCTGATTGCCGACACCATTCCCGGCTTCGAGGATTTCAATAAAAAATTGCTGCACCCCGGTGGCTTTCACCTGGGCAACGATGCAGCCAAACGCATCTGGAAAACCGCCACTGGCAAAGCGCAGTTTGCCCCCAGCGTATTGCCGGAACACCTGGTCAGCGAAGGCGTGCGCAACCTGGACGTGAAACCGGATCTGATCCTGCAAACCATGCGCTCCCACGATCAGTACAACACCACCTTGTATGGACTGGATGATCGTTATCGCGGCGTCTACGGCATGCGCGATGTCGTATTCGTCAACGAGCAGGACATTCGAAAACTGGGTTACGAGCCGGGGCAAATGGTCGACATGATCTCGCTGTGGGGGGATGGTCGCGAGCGTCGAGTGACCGGCTTTACCTTGATCGCCTACGACATTCCACCCGGTCAGGCCGCCGCCTATTACCCGGAAACCAACCCGTTGGTGCCGCTGGAAAGCTATGGCGACCGCACGTTCACGCCGACCTCGAAGTTCATCGCCATTCGCCTTGAGCAGGCGAAGGCCAGCAACCTGATCCAGTCCTTCGGCGCTTGAGTCTGGCCGGGGTGGCGTGATTGCCGCCCCAGCCTCACCAGATCATTGGAAATCTGTTCGCTGCGAGCCGTGAGGCTCACTGCGGCCGGGCTTTGTATGCACGAGCATCGAGCCACTATGAGGGTATCGTCATGTTAAATCTGGAGGCGCTGGACCTTGCGCGAATTCAATTCGCGTTTACGGTCTCGTTTCACATCATATTTCCTGCCATCACCATCGGGCTTGCCAGTTTCCTGGCGGTCCTCGAAGGTCTCTGGCTGAAAAGCAACAATTCGGTTTACAAGGACCTCTATCACTTCTGGTCGAAAATCTTTGCCGTCAACTTCGGTATGGGGGTGGTCTCCGGGCTGGTCATGGCTTACGAGTTTGGCACCAACTGGAGCCGCTTCTCTGACTTCGCCGGGAGTATTACCGGGCCATTGCTGACGTATGAGGTGTTGACGGCGTTTTTCCTTGAGGCAGGCTTCCTTGGGGTGATGCTGTTCGGTTGGAACCGGGTAGGGCGCGGGCTGCACTTCTTTGCCACGGTGATGGTCGCCATCGGTACGTTGATCTCGACCTTCTGGATTCTGGCCTCCAACAGCTGGATGCAGACGCCACAGGGTTTCTCGATCGTGGATGGGCGGATCATGCCGATGGACTGGCTGGCCATCGTCTTCAATCCGTCGTTCCCTTTCCGACTGGCGCACATGGCCATCGCTGCGTTCGTGGCCACGGCGTTCTTTGTCGGCTCTTCCGCAGCCTGGCATTTGCTGCGTAGAAATGACACGCCGCAAGTGCGCAAGATGCTCTCGATGGCGTTGTGGATGGCGTTGATCGTGGCGCCGATCCAGGCCGTGGTCGGTGATGCCCATGGTCTGAATACCCTGGAACATCAACCGGCGAAAATTGCCGCCATTGAAGGGCACTGGGAAAACGTCGGTAACGAGCCGACTCCACTTGTGCTGTTCGGCATCCCGGACATGGCGGTCGAGAAGACGCGTTATGCGATAGAAGTCCCTTACCTGGGCAGTCTCATCCTGACGCACAGCCTGGATAAACAGATCCCTGCTCTCAAGAGTTTCCCTAAAGAGGACCGTCCCAACGCGACCATCATTTTTTTCAGCTTTCGGATTATGGCCGGGCTTGGAATGTTGATGATCCTCACGGGTTTGCTGGGTCTTGCCTTACGCCGTAATGGCGCGCTGTACCGCAATCGCCTGTTCCTGCGCCTGGTGTTGTTCATGGGGCCTACCGGTCTGATCGCAATGTTGGCGGGCTGGATCACCACCGAGGTAGGCCGTCAGCCGTGGGTCGTCTACGGACTTCTGCGAACTGCCGATGCGGCTTCCAATCACACGGTCACGCAGCTCAGCGTTTCGCTGGCGGTGTTTGTATTGATTTATTTCTCGGTTTTCGCGGTGGGCATCGGTTACATGATGAAGCTGGTACGCAAAGGCCCTCAGCCACATCACGAGCATCCGCCTCAGGGCGGTCCCGGTCAGGAGCGTACGCCACGCCGCCCCCTGTCCGCCGTCGCCGAGACGTTCGCGTCCGGCGATCACGTCAACTGAACAAGGGGATTGACCATGGGCATTCAAGGTATAGATCTGTCGTTGATATGGGGCGTCATCATTGCCTTTGGGGTGATGATGTACGTGATCATGGACGGGTTCGATCTGGGGTTGGGCATCCTGTTCCCGCTCATCCCGGATAGGCAGGAACGCGATGTGATGATGAACACCGTAGCGCCTGTCTGGGACGGTAACGAAACCTGGCTGATACTTGGTGGGGCGGCACTTTACGGCGCGTTTCCCTTGGCTTACTCGGTGATTCTGGAGGCGTTGTATCTGCCACTGATTTTCATGCTGGCCGGGTTGATATTTCGCGGCGTGGCGTTTGAGTTCCGGTTCAAGGCCAGCCCTGAAAAGCGCCACATCTGGGATATGGCCTTTATCGGTGGCTCACTGCTGGCAACGTTTTGCCAAGGCATCGTGATTGGCGCTTATATCGCCGGAATTCCGGTGGTCAATCGTGAGTTTGCAGGCGGCACCCTGGACTGGCTGTCACCCTTTCCATTGTTCTGCGGTCTGGGGCTGATCGTCGCCTACGCGTTGCTGGGCAGTACCTGGCTGCTGGTCAAGACCGAAGGAATGCTTGAATCACGCATGCGTCACTACACTCGGCCGCTGGCGTTCACCCTCACGGCGGTGGTAGCTGTGCTCTGTGTGTGGACACCGTTGCTGCATCCCGAGATTGCGACGCGCTGGTTCGCACACGCGCATATCGTGGTCTTTGGCGGGTTGTTAATTCTGGGTGTGCTGGCGCTATTCGGGCTGCTTGGGACGTTACGCCAATATCATTCTCACTGGCCCTTTGTGTTCACGTTGGCGCTGGTATTTCTGGGTTATATCGGCCTGGCATTCAGCATCTGGCCGAATATCGTACCGCCCTCCATCAGTTTGTGGGAGGCCGCATCGCCGCCTTCAAGCCAGTTGTTCATCTTGATCGGCACGTTGTTCATTCTGCCGATCATTCTGATGTACACCTGCTGGAGTTATTACGTGTTCCGCGGAAAAGTGAGGATCGGCGATGGCTACCATTGACAGCGAAAACGTCCGGACCGCTGAAGTATCGGCTACGCAAAGCGAATCCGCCCCTTGGTATCGACGGGTTCTTTGGTTGATCGCCATTTGGTTCGGCAGTGTTATTGCACTTGGGGTAGTGGCCAGCTTGTTCCGGCTGATGATGCATATGGCCGGAATGACCACTCATTGATCGCATGATTTCATGCCACGAATGCCCGGCGCGATCTTTCGCGTCGGGCACTTTTTTGTCTGCGTTTGATCGTTCCCGCGCTCTGCGTGGGATGCCGCCCTGGACGCTCCGCGTCCATGTGACGCAGAGCGTCACCGGGATGCGTTACCACGCAGGAGCGTGGGAACG